>NZ_JAUBWA010000032.1:0-58077 GCF_036702825.1 Microcoleus sp. A003_D6
TATATAGTCCAAATAAAAGTCCATGACAGCAAATGTATTGTTTGTTACATTATACACCATAAAGTCAGGAGAGCCGACAGCACTGGAAAAGTCGGCATCGATTACCTATTAGATGGCGGTTTGTATCGGGGTCAACTAGCTATTATCAGCCTCAAAGGCATGGAAAAGTTTGTACCAGGCTCCACAGAGTTTATCAAAGAAGCAGCTTCGAGAGCGCTCAGCAACTCGGAAAAAGGTCACATAGTTATCGATGACTTGAGCGAAGGTGCGAGATTTTCCGGTAATTTACCAGAAGGCAATTATAACGAGGGAGCGTATTTAGGAGTCAAGACTTTTGCGATGACGCCTGGGGATGAATTTGGGATCATGCTCGTACCTAACGATACTTTCAAGTTCCTGTCCGATTATCCGACTTTTGGCGGCGATAAACGTCCTTTGTTCTCGATGGTGACAGCGAATCCTAACGAAGCATTTCACTTGGGTCAAATTGCCGATATAACGGGAGAAGGCAATACCTTTGCAATGGAGGATATGCGGTTCGATTCAGGAAGTGACAAGGATTACAACGATCTTACCTTCCAAGTGCGAGGTGCTAAAGGTAAAGCGGCTTTGATGGATTCTGTGGTAAACCCGGATAAAGATTGGCGGAAAACTGATTTAGGTAAAGCAATTATTGCTTATGCCACACCTTACATTACACCGGAACCCAAACCAACGGTAGATGATGAACTATCGGATTTACTTGATGATTTAGAAACGGAAATTCTCAATCCATCAACTTCAGAGAAAGAGACTCCCACAACTCCAGCGCCTGCCACAAATACTGACAAAAATACTACTGATGCAACCCAAGTTGAAACAACGGATCTGGTAGATGCAAAGCCTACTACTCCAGCGGTAACGACTGAGGAAGAAGTCAAAGATACTGCGAATAATTCTGGTGATTCGACTAAGGCTGAAATACCTGAAAAAGTAGATGCAAAGCCTACTACTCCAGCGGTGACGACTGAGGAAGAAGTCAAAGATATTGCGAATAAATCAGGTGATTCGACTAAGGTTGAAACAACCGACAAGGTAGATACAAAGCCAACGGCAGGTGCGACAACTACACCAACGTCTGACAAGGATACTGTGGCGGATTCGACGGAAAAATTACCAATTGAAAAAACGCCTGTTTCCCCACAGGCTACTGAGGTAAAAGACGAAGTTACCGAAGCACCAGCAACGCCAACTTTGCCAGCCAAATCTACTGTTGAGACGGAAGTTGCTGCAACGACACCAACGGAGAAGGTAGAAACTCAACCGGAAGTTTTGCCAGCGGAAAGTCTGACAAAGGTAGAAACAAAACCGGAAGTTTTGCCAGCGAAAACCCCGGCAAAAGAGGAATCGAAGCAGGTTTTAGTAACTGATGTAGAGAAAACTGAAACTCCTAAAGTTGTTGTAGCCACAAATCCTGTAGAGTCGGTGAAGGAAAGTCAGCCAACGACGGCGGTTGAGAGTAAAGAAACTCCAGCGGTTGTGCCACCGCTAGCAGCGCAGACTATGCCAGTTGTCGGTACGAATATTGCTGTAGATTCGCAGAAAAAGGAGATAGTTACTCAGACTGAGACTGGGGGTGTTAATGATGCTGCACCAAAAGAGTCATTACCAATTTATCCAACAGTTGAAAAACCAACTGAGGATAATTCGACGGTGACGATCGCACCACCGGCTAAGGAGGAGTTAGCACAAAATTATCAGGATGTCAATGCTGATTGGATTGCGCGATTGGAAAGCATTAAACAACGTTTGAGTAATTTGGGTAGTGCTGATGTTGTTGCCGAAAATGCGATCGATCGCACTTTGATTGCTCGTTTGGAAACGATGACTGAGAAGTTGAGGGAGCAAACAAAAGCGACTCCTGTGTCGGATAATACAGCGGCGTTGATTTCGCGGCTGGAAGATATGGTGGTGAAAGTCGCACCACCTGCGATCGAACCTATTCAACCAGTACAGTTTGAGTTTCCTGTAGCAAATCAGCCGTTAGTGGGTGTAATTGATACGGGTTTCAGTGGCAATAATCCTGATATTGACTATTCACGGATTATTTTAGGGCGCGATCGCGTTTCTAATGATGCTAACCCTTTATTGGCGACAGGTGAAGGTAGCGAACACGGTACGCACATTTTAGGGATTATTGGCGCAACTCAAAACAATGGTGTGGGCATTGATGGGGTGAATGATCGATCGCCTTTGTGGGTGGGGCGGGCGATCGGTTCTGGACAGTGGGCGGAATCTTTGGTTGAATTTGTCAATGCTGCGATCGAGTCGAATCAACCGAATGCTGTTGTCAACCTGAGTTTAGATTTAACTCAAGTCAATCCTGACGGTAGCGTTACTACTCGCTACGAATTTACGCCGGAGGAAAGAAGTGCGATCGAATATGCGCGTCAGCATAACGTATTGCTGGTAGTTGCGGCTGGTAACGATGGCGGTGTGATGTCAGTTTTGGGTCAAGCTTCGCAGGAATTTGACAACATTATTACTGTCGGTGCGGCGGAACGAGTTAATGATGAAATAGCGCTTTCTAAGGCTTACGATCGATCGGACTATTCCAGCTACGGTGCGGGTTTGGATATTCTGGCCGACGGGGGGACAGTGAAAAATCCAGTGTTGTCCACTACTGGCGATGGCGTAGGTGCGATGGCGGGGACTTCGGTGGCGACTGCGAAAGTCACGGGTGCTGTTTCGCAAGTTTGGGCGGCGAATCCTAGTTTGAGCTATCGCCAAGTGATTCAAATCATCAAGGATACTGCGACTGATTTAAAGACTCCCAATTGGGATGGCGAAACTGGTGCTGGGTTGTTAAATATGGTGGCGGCGGTGGCTTGGGCGGAGGCGACAATGCCAAAAGTTTATCAGCCCGCACCTTGGGTAACGCCTGATACTTGGAGTGGTGAAGGGACTGTTACGCCAGAGGAACGGGCGGCTAAAGGTGGGAATTCTCTTGCTGCGGCTACTGTACAAGCATCGTCTAGTTTCTCGGATAGCGATCGAGTTGACTCGAACCAGCCTGAAAAATATTACCAATTTACGGTAACTGAACCTGGTTATGTGAGTTGGAATTTGACCAGTCTCAACCCTGTTTCAGGATTTCCCACTCCCCCGCAGGTAACTGTTACGAAAGCTGACGGCAAGCCTGGATCTCATACCTTCTTTAAAGGGGCTTCTCTTCAAACTTCTATTGTAGGGGAAGGACAGACTTCTTTTCAAGGTGGCAATTTCTACGATCCGGGGACGTACTATCTCAAAGTCGGCAACGGGGCTGGGTCTAGTTTCAACGATTACAACATATCAACTCAGTTTATCGCCGATCGAGTTTCGAGTTTTACTGGGAATATACAGTACAGAACTCAGCCCTATTATTCCTTAGACAACAGCCTGCAAAGTGCGGTTTTTTCAGGGCCTGCTGTTTCTGAGTTAAGTAATTTATCAGGTGTTGTCACTTATGACAATATACAATTCAACAACCGGATTGCTAAGTATGGGATGGAGGTGAATGAGTCGGGGAAAATCAGGATTAATTTGAATTCTCCCAACGGTAAAATGGAGGTGAGCGTTAAGAAGTTTATTGGTTCTGATGATCGACCGGAATCAATTGCTAGTCTTGAGGTTTCTGCTAACTCGGATGGATGGTTGGAACTCGATCTCAATAAAGGGCGCTATGACATTGAGGTGAAAACTCCCAGCAATGTTTGGCTAGAACCTGATTGGAATTCGACTCAACAGACGCTGGTACGACCTTATACGCTGAATGCCACTTTTGCTCCCAATGCGCCACAACCCGGACAAGGGCAAGTTCCCTCGTCTGCTGGGGCGTTTGATAAGACTGTGATAAGTAATGGGGTTGTTAATCACTATTACAAGAACGGGTATTTGACGGTGCAGCCTTCTGGTCAAGCGAGTTGGTATAGCTATGGTACTGGAAAGGCGATCGGGGTTATCGAAATTAGTGCGGTACCTCTACCCTTTGAAATACCTCCAGATTATGCAGGAAATTCACCGGACAAGGCTCGTGATATTGGTACTTTAATTGGCACACAAACTTTTCATGATGTTATTGATAGAAATGACCGCTTTGATTACTACAAGTTTAACATCACCAGTGAAAGCAAAGTAGATTTTGCATTGAGTGGAAAGATGGGAAATACTGGGTTTTATTTGTTCCAAGACTGGTATTTCAACAGCGACGATTCTACACATATTGATATCATTTCAGGCATTCCTCCTAATGGTGTTGTTCCAGAGTTTAGCCAGACTCTCAAACCTGGAAGTTATTACGTCCTCGTTCATAAGCCAAAAGACTATGATGGTGATGAATATGACTTGAAACTATCGGCAACTCCTGTAGGCGATCCGGATGGAAACTACTCAATCCAGACTGCCGCCAATGTATTATTGCCTTCTGGTGGTGCTGACTTAGGAGATGGGGTTAATAGCAATCAGGTTGGAATAGGGTATATTCTTAGTTCAATAGGTGGTAACGATTTAAACGATTTCTACAAATTTAGCTTCGACAGCTTGAAATTAGTAAATTTTCAATTGTCTCAATCCGGCACTGGTGCTCAGTGGTGGTTGCTCCAAGACCGAAATGGTAATGGTCAAGTCGATCCGGGTGAGGAAATTAAGACTGGTACTCTTACAACGGAACCACTCGATCTCGATGTAATCTTAGGGGCAGGAGATTATTACTTACAAGTAGGTTCTCTTTCATCTGATGCGACAAGTGTATATGCAGTGAATGTGTCAGCGCGATCGCCGGAAAATCAAGTCATTGCTGGCTATGGTTCGGATTACTATTTAGTCCAAAATGGTAGATTGCGAAGGGTTCCAAATCAAGAAACATTGAACGCATTAAAAATTGATCTGAATACAGTGAAGCATTTCTTGAATGAAGATTTAGCTCGGATTCCTGATGGAGATGATTTACCTTCACGTAAAGACGGCGATGTATTTCAGGATTTGTCTGGACGTATTTATTTGATGCAGTCAGGGAAGCGACGTTTCGTTCCTGATTGGGATACTTTGAGAGCGATCGGCATAAATGTTACGGTTATGCCAACATTTCCTGAAAGCGATCTCAAAGATATCGAATTAGGAGATCCTTATGCTCCACCGATTCCTCAATGGCAGAAAGAGATTGATAACACATATCAGTATGCTAGAAACCTATTAGGCAATCCTATTGGTGACTATGGGCGGACGATTTCTTCACTAAATAAAGCACAGGGTTACGGTCGAAATTACGATAATGGTACTGTCTATTGGAGTGATCGATCAGGGGCGATCGCCCTATGGTATTCCTTTAAAGATACCTACAATCAAAATGGTAGTTATAGTGGCTGGTTAGGCTTCCCAACAAAAGCAAACGAGAACTGGAAAGATGGCCAACGTATTGATTTTGAAGGCGGATACATTTATTGGGATGGACAACAGGCAAAAGCTTATCACCCTTGGGAAACGCCTCAACAGAACCTGAATAATACAGTGGGTTACGACGGTACTAACACCCATCAAACTTACGTTGGTACTTTCAACCGCAATGGCGGCTCATCGGCTTTGGGTTCTGCCACGGGTAACGTGCATCCTTTGGTTGCTAATGGCTATATTCAAGAATTTTCAGGAGGTTCTGAAGGTTCAGGAGCAATTATGAAGTCTGGTGCCAATGATAATTCCTATTGGGTTGGCGGTGCTTTTTGGACTGAATACCAAGATGCAGTTAGTAAGGGTATAAACTTGGACTACCCTACTTCGGATCGCTATCGATTTAACGGTGGATGGAAGCAAGATTTTAAAGGTGGCTCCATTTCGACTGCTGCTTCTGCTGGTGGCGGTTCCAACAATGGTGGTAATAACAATTCACCTATTGACGGGATGACTCCCTATGAGTTTGGTCATTTAGGAACTTTAGATGACACCCTTTATGAAATCGCAGCCCGTGAATTAGGTAATGGCAATCGCTGGGGAGAAATTCGCAAATATCCAGATGGTCCAACTTACACCGAGGCTGAAGCGCGACAAATTCAACGGGGAACTTTTGTTTATTTGCCTAAGAGCAGTGGAAGCAATAATAACACTGGTGGGGGTACTGGTAACACGGGTGGGAGTAATAACAATAATACCTTACTTGGTCCCGTTGATGTGATTACTGGTGGTAGTATTACACCAATAGAAAATTCGTCCACAGGTGGTGGTAGTTTCAATAACTCGAATAACTCTGGGGGGAGTGTAGGGCCGATTGCTGAGTTCGTAATTGGAGCTACAGAAATTGAAGGTGGTGGTAGTTTCAATAACTCGAATAACTCTGGGGGGAGTGTAGGGCCGATTGCTGAGTTCGTAATTGGAGCTACAGAAATTAATGATTCTCCTTCTAAAACAGATCATAACAGCTATTTAGAATTGGGATTGAAGTCACTCTCATGGACTAAGCAAAGCCTTGAAGAGCTTGATTGGCTCATTAATAATGGCAATCAATTTGAACTTCCTATTTCAAGTGACCAGGACAATCTACTTCTCAAGAAATTTGCTAATCGACCTGGCACAGGTAAGGAGTTTAACTATGGTGAATACATTCAACTGAAGGGACTAAATTATCGGCTCAAGAACGCTATTGATTATACGACTCAAACAGACGATCTCATTGAGGACTATATCGATTCAATTGCAGATTCTGAAGACTCTGACACTGCACTTAAGCTTTATAATTTGAAACAATCGTGGGAGTTGGGACGTAAGCAAGCTAAAGAGGCTATTCAGCAGAAGCTTAGCTGGGTTAACTACCCATGGCTTTCATATCTCGTAGAAAATTTGACTGAGGGGGGCAGAATAATCGTTCAAAATTCTAGTAAGGGTGCTTTTTATAGCATCTCTGCTTACTTGAGAATTAACGCTCTCATAAAAGGTGGCCCCCTTGCCAAATTATCATCATATTACTCTCAACAAAATTACTGGCAACGAGAGGAAAGTGAAAGAATTTCAAAAGACTTAGGAAAACTTGCGGACGGATTGGGATGGATATTGTCAAATAAGTTGGGAGATTTACAGGAGGCTACAGAAGATATTACTAAACCTGAAAACTTCAGTAAACTCGCCAGTGTCGTATCTGCTATAGGCGGTGACATTATCGGATGGATGGACAAAAACCGTGTAAGTGGATTTGCTGGACTAAGTGGTGACTTGAAAGACATCTATGACGAGATTGAGAAAATTCGGGATATCGACAAAATCCTTACTGGTCAAAGTGGTATATACCTTGACGAAGATGACCGAGAATTCTTGAACGCCGTGAAATTTTTCTCTAGCGCTCAACTAATGTCTGCTGCTTTTTCAATGCTATTAAATCTTTCCAAACTCGCAGGTATTGCGAATGATATGTTGGCTACGATTGAATCTTTAATCAAGATTTTTAAGGATGCCAATGTAATTATTGAGGAAGGTTATAATGTGATAAGTAGAGGTAATGTGAGGAATAGTTATGATTGGCAGGCATGGTCTAATGAGTTATATAACTCAGAAATAAAAATAGACAAAGAATATATTACCGGAGTGGCTGAGGTTCTTGGTGATTACCTTGCTAGGCAATAGTTAATAGAGTGGTCGATCGCCCTTTACAACTTTTTTACTGGCGGCGGGCGATCGCTCTTTTTGGTATCGTGCCGGTCGATCGCCCTTTACAACTTTTTTACTGGCGGCGGGCGATCCTCTTCGAGGGCTTCGCTAACGCTCTTTTTGTATCGAAATGTCGATCGCCCTTTACGACTTTTTCACGGGCGAAGGGCGATCGCTCTTTTTGTATCGAAAGGTCGATCGCCCTTTACGACTTTTTCACGCGCGAAGGGCGATCGCTCTTAATCAGTCAAAATAGAATTATCATCAAGTAAACAATGCGATAATACTACGAATTGCGATCGCAGCATCCAAAAACTAAATATCCTTAACCCATGTCATCAGGTAACATCCTCAGTACCATAGATGTCCTCAATTTACTCGTTAGTGGAATTGACAAAACCACCCTGGAAACTCAACTCATAGCTGACCGTTGGATACCCACCCCAGCTAGAGGCGGATCAAAAAGCGGTCAAGGTATAATTTGGACAAGCCCAGATAATCTATGTAGTGTCAGAATTATGACTAAACCCGATGGTTCATCCTACACTCGCGTTTACAATGGCCCCGGAGGTGGAGCGCCCGGAGAACAACCCTTAAACGCATTAGGGAAACCCGGAAATCGTGCAGAAACCCACTTTAATCTCATACCATAATATCACCCCAAACAAGACTATGAATTTTGAAGAAATTTGGCAAAAATACGACTTTACCGAAGCAGAATTACTCTCAATGGGTTGGCAATTTCCCTACGATTATATCCTCAAATTCAACTACTATTGGGAACTCAACTCAACTGAGAATTCTCCTGAGATTTCCACAACCGATCAACATCTAAATTTAATCCTCAAATCCTGCATTCGCTTGGACATCCAACTCAATCCAAATCCTGATGACTTCAATCAAATACCTACTAACCTCGGCACAATTATCGGTTGGGGAAAAGTTAACCCCTCACCTTGGATAGAAAATCTCTCTCTTTCCCCTGACGAGTGGCTGCATCTGTTTTTTGACATTGGTACCCATAACAAAATTGAAGCTCTTTGTCACTCGCTAGTTATTGAACAGTTAGTAGAACAACCTTTAGCTCTTAGTTTGTAACAGCATTTTATCTGTAAAAACTAGACCTAGTACGATGATCGAGTAACCACTGATTCAGCCAAGGGCGATTTTTGGCATTGAAAGGTCGATCGCCCTTGACTACTTTTTCACGGGTGATGGGCGATCGCTCTTTTAGCATCGAAAGGTCGATCACCCTTGACAACTTTTTCTCAGGGAAGGAATCTCGCTCTTTTAGCATCGAAAGGTCGATCACCCTTTACGACTTTTTCACGGGGAAGGGCGATCGCTCTTTTAGCATCAAAAGGTCGATCGCCCTTTTTGAAATGTAGAGGTCGATCGTGCTGTACGATTAAAAAACTGCCAATTTTCCCACTTCTATGCCTGAATCCATCCAGCAAGAAGCCGAAGCCATATTGCGTACTCTTGCATCCATTCCTTTTCAGGATTGTATAGCTGTTACTAAAGAATTTCGAGAACTACCGATGGCCGCTGGTATCTACGCCGTCAAACATCGCACCGCAAGGAATCCTCTACATTGGGAAAACTAGAACACTACGCGATCGCTTTCGTGGTGGCCACAAACCCTTACTTTGGGCATTCATTGAAGAATTGAAAGTCACAGACATCCGCATCGCCTTTTACCAATTAGATTTTACTCAATGGATTCAGTTATCATCAGAGTTAGAAAGCCTAATCATTCAAGCGATTCACCCACCCTATAATGTGAAAATTCCAGCGAGGGACTAACGAAGATGCAAACTCAACCTGTGATTACTGGACATCTGTCACCTGAATTAGCACAAATATTTCTAGAAGGATTACCCGAAACAATTCGTAAAGCACTGTTCATGCGCGCTAAAACCATGAACTATCCAGTTTGGGCAGTAATTGAAATGGCGATCGCAGGCTATCTGGATGAAGAGGCTCTATCCTTTGCTGATTGTAAGCCCAAGCTCGATTAGCGATCGTCCAATCCGATCGCATGAATGGGGATGGAGAGGGCGATCGCACTTTTTGGTATCGTGCCGGTCGATCGCCCTTTACAACTTTTTTACGGGCGGCGGGCGATCGCTCTTTTAGTATCCAAAGGTCGATCGCCCTTGACAACTTTTGCTCAACCAAGGGCGATCGCTCTTTTTGGTATCGAAAGGTCGATCGCTTGTTATTTATGTTTCTCAAAAAAGAGCGATCTTTTGTTCAAATAAACTCTATATGATTCTGCATATCCGACGGTTCCAGTACCTCCCAAATCAAAATCAATCCTCGCACAATTTCACCGATTGACCGACTGTTTTGGTGACAGTAAACAAGACCATAGTGTTCTACACCACGCTGATGAAATGCTAAAAAATCGTCATCACGAGTAAATATTACTCGCTGTTGAGAAATTGCGAAAGCTAATTGTTCTTCATCAACTGCACCTAAAAGTCCTGCTTCTGGTGTAGTAGTGAGATTAATACCACGCCTTCTCAAAGCTTCCGCGATCGCCCGATCGACTTGCTCATCCATGTGAAATCTGATTTCTTCCAAGATTCTGTCCTCTTAATTTTTGTTGCACCTTGGAAGGAATTTTTGCTTGCAATTCTTGTACAAAAGCGTCACTTTCGCGCATTTGTTGACGAATTTCTTCAAGATGGTCGTGGTAATAAGTCAAAGCTGCGTACACATCCGCTAAAGTAATCGTCGGATACCGCGACACAATTTCATCAGGAGACATTCCCATTTGTTCGTGCCAAACGACCACATCTTGAACTCGGATGCGATGTCCGGCTATGCGCGGTTTCCCCCCGCACACTCCGGGAGTAATTTCAATATGTTCGGAAATAACTGCTGTCATAAAACTTCCTGAAAATTCAAATTAACACCTATATTTAGTTTATCCCAAATTATCTCTATTCGACAATTACCGCAAGTGCTTTAATAAATGTAGGGAAGGGCGATCCTCTTCGAGGGCTTCGCTAACGCACTTTTTGGTATCGTGCCGGTCGATCGCCCTTTACAACTTTTTCACGCGCGACGGGCGATCCTCTTCGAGGGCTTCGCTAACGCACTTTTTGGTATCGTGCCGGTCGATCGCCCTTTACGACTTTTTCACTCTTAGACGGGCGATCCTCTTCGAGGGCTTCGCTAACGCACTTTTGACATCGAAAGGTCGATTTTAAAATCAGTTAGAAAGCTCGATCGCCTTCAGCAAATTCAATTAAACTTCAGTAAAATAAGACAGAGCCATCTGAGCCTTTAAATCTAACTCACCATGCAAACTTTAACATTTGATAGCATTTTAGACGCGATCGAAACCTTGTCAGCAGACGAACAAACCACTCTACTTGCCATCATGCACCGCAGGCTTAGCGATCGCCGTCGCGCAGAAATTGCCACTAATATTGCACAAGGAAAACAGGACTATCTATCTGGAAACGTCTTTCGAGGTACAGTTAATGAAGCGATAGCGGAGCTAAACCGTTGAAAACTATTACCTTTGCTCCATCGTTTAAACGTGCCTACAAAGCCCTCATCCGCAAACACCCGGAGCTACAGACTAAAGTTGAAGATGTCTTGAGACTTTTGGCATAAAACTCTTTCGAGCCATCACTGCAAACACACAAACTCAAAGGTCAATTAGCTGGCTCTTGGGCTTGTACTGTGGAATATGACTGTCGGATTGTATTTGATTTTGTTAAAAATCCAGAGTTGGGAGATGAAGAAATTCTCTTGCTCGACATTGGCAGTCATGATGAGGTGTATTGAAAATGCTGGCTTCTGCGATCGCCTTTTTATATCTGCCATAATCGAGGGATCTCGCCCCTTTACCATTAGTCAAAAAGTGCGATCGCGCTTTATTACTTTTTCTCAAGGGGCGAGATCCCTTCCTGAGTCAACTTTTCGCGACTCAAATTTGCGATTTGTCAAGTTTTCTGAAGATTAGGCCGCGTTTCGATAAATAAAACTAGCGCCTTCTTCCAGATAGATAAGTGACGGTTGGTTTTTGAGTGCGATG
Source organism: Microcoleus sp. A003_D6 (assembly GCF_036702825.1). Taxonomy (NCBI): domain Bacteria; kingdom Bacillati; phylum Cyanobacteriota; class Cyanophyceae; order Oscillatoriales; family Microcoleaceae; genus Microcoleus; species Microcoleus sp. A003_D6. The sequence continues at coordinate 11,705 of NZ_JAUBWA010000032.1, forward strand.
GGCGATCGACCTTTACTCCTTTTTCTCAACGAAGGGCGATCGCTCTTTTTGCATCCAAAGGTCGATCGCTCTTTCCTCCTCTTTCTCAAAAAAGGGCGATCTATCTCCTCAACTCAACGTCCGCCCGATCGCCCTTTTGGTTACGAATGTTTTTGCAGGGAAGCGCGATCGCCCTTCATCTATACCAGATGCCAAAAGTGCGATCGACCTCTTGGAATTAGTCGAAAAGTGCGATCGCACTTCAACTCATTCTATTCTTCTACATTCTCAAATTCATCCATTTGCAATGTATACTGCAATGCCACCTGTAATCTTGATACATAATCTGCTGAAAGAGTGCCCAATTTTTTGATTAATCGCTCTCTATCTACCGCTACTATTTGATAGCAAAGCACGACTGAATCTTGTGTTAAACCACCTTCACCATTCGGCAAAATAATTGTCCCTGGTATTTTAGCACGCCGCAGATTACTTGTTACGGGAACTACGATGACTGTTGTCGTAAAGCGGTCTAATGTATCTCGCTGTACAACAATTACTGGTCTAATTCCTGCTTGTTCTGACCCTCTCGAAGGATTCAAATCGGCTAAATAAACATCTCCTAGCATCAGATTTTATCCTGTTGCTGAAGTCCAGGAAGATAATCACTTAAGGCAACTTCTGTAAACTCTAAATCTTCTGCGGCAAACTCAAATTTTAGTACCGCAGCTTCCTCATCAGAAATGGCATCCCACTCTCGAAATAATTGCCTTTTTTTAGCAGATTTTTGATTTGGTTGAGTAGCTTGCTGTTTCTGGGCCAGATATTTCCCGATCGCCCGATCGAGTTCCTGTAACTCGAAAAATTCCAGCATTTCAAGCTGATTGACAATTTGGTTAAGGATTGCCTGTGACATCGGTTTTCACTTTTTGTGCTTGCCTACTTTGTCTATTATACAACTATTAGCCTCAAGTCGGTCAGCGATAGCCTCGATCGCATCGGGCCACCCATTCAACTCTCCTCCCTTCATGTCTCCCCCTTCTTAAGGGGGGCTAGGCAGGGTGGTTTTATTGTCGGGAGAAGAAATCTAAAACTACAGAAATCATCGCTCAAAGGTTGGGTGGCGTATTAGACGCAACTGTAATATTTAATCAAGGTACGTAGTTGGGCTTGGGCCCTCTTTAAACATATATATAAAGAGGGCTGAAGCCCAACTACGTACCTAATTTTTCTGATGACAATAAAACCACCCTACTTCTTAAGGGGGGCTAGGGGGGATCAGTCCTCAAAAATCACCCTCGATCGAACCCAACAACTCCCCACAAACCCCCTCAAAACTCTGCAACACCTCAACATTTGTAAACCTGACAACCTTCAATCCATACCCGTCTAAAATCCCGGTTCTTTCTGCATCATATAGTTTCCCTTGTTCTGTAAAATGACTCTCCCCATCAATCTAAATTACTAACTGTAAAGCAGCACAATAAAAATCTACAATAAAATTGTCTATCGGGATCTGTCTCAAAACTCGCAAAGGGAAATTTCTCAGAAAATTCTGCCAAAGTTTCTTTTCCGCAGGAGTTGGGTTTTTCCGAAGTTCTTTGGCGATGGGGATGAGTTTTGGGTTGTATGGTAGGTGGAAGTTTGAGTCGTTTAATTTGGGCATTATCTCTCCTAATTTGGGCCAGATCCCCCCTAACCCCCCTTAAGAAGGGGGGGACTGGATGTTATTTGAGATTATAGGTGAAGAGGCGATTATTTTGAAATGGAAAGGTCGAGATCCCTTTACTGCTTTTTCACTCTTAGGCGGGCGATCGCCTTTTTGTAATAAAATGCGATACAGTAGAAGAGTTGTCCAACCCTTGCCCCCATCAGAGGTAACAATGCAAATCACCTTAAGCCAAGAACAAACCCAACTCCTTGAAGCTTTAGTAAAGCATGGTCAATATCCCTCCATTGAAGAAGCAATTAATACAGCCTTACTGTTATTAATCGATGATATTACTTTATCCGATGACGACAACAGCCCAAACTATTTAGCGTGGGCCCAAGAAACTCGGAAGAAAATTGATCTAGCACGAGAACAGGCGCAACGGGGTGAGTTGCTCAATGCAGACGATGTATTAGCTCAACTTAGAGATAAAGTGAAAAAAGCCAGAAAAGTAATAGCATGAATCGCTTGCTTATTACCCTCGAAGCAAGTCGAGATTTGTCCGAAATTTCCGATTACTTCTTGGCGCAAAGTGTAGATGCGGGAGATCGCTTTGTGGAAGGATTTGGTAAAAAATGTCAGCAGATCGCGCAGTTTCCATACTTGGGGCGATCGTATTCACAATTTGCCCCCAATTTACGTGGTGTGCCATTGATGGGATACATAGTTTTTTATCAAATAGTTGGTGATGGTATTGAAATTTTGCGCGTTATTGGCGGTTATCGTAACTTGCAGGATGTCTTCAATACTGATTGAAGAAAAGCAATGCAATCGCTCTTTTTGGTATCGAAAGGTCGATCGCCCTTTACAACTTTTTTACTCTTAGGCGGGCGATCGCACTTTTTGCATCAAAAGGTCGATCGCCCGTTACGACTTTTTCACTCTTAGGCGGGCGATCGCACTTTTTGACATATTACAATAGTCGATCGCCCTTCACTCCTTTTTCTCAATCAAGGGATCTCGCTCTTTTTGCATTAAAAGGTCGAGATCCCTTTACAACATAGTCAAACAGCATTTTGAACAGACGGAACGCTTGACAATAGAGAATTACTGCTGAATAATTTCAACGATTTTAGCGATCGCCTCGTTCAACTTCTCAGCCTTAAGCTTACCAGCTTTATAAAGTATAATTTCTCGGTCAGCCGTAAACAAGCGATTAGGTCTAATGTTGCTCGTTTGGTTAAGTCCGCCCTCACTAAAATCACTACTTTCCAGAGTAATCGCATAGCGATCGGCTATTCTCTGGCTAGTAATCTGACAAAGAATTAGATCGTCTCCTGTCAAACTTGCTATAACTAAAGCCGGTCGGCGTTTCGCTTGTGTTAAATCTGAAAATGGGAATGGAACAACTAAGCTGTTGTGCATTTAAATTGTATATTTCGAGTCCCGATCGAACAATCGTCAAATCCTCTCCCCCGATCCCCATCGGACCCTCTCCCTCTCTAATACCATAGGCAATCTAGATGCAACACAGCTTACCACATCACCTTTTACAAATTCTGCCATGCTTCATCCTCCTCTGACTTTAACCAGTCTTTTTGCAAAGCAGATTCACTGAGCAGGCTTGATTCTAACTTATCTATATCATATTTTACTTTTAGAAATTGCAGAAAATCCCAAACTTCTTCTAATATAAATTCTGGAATATTATCCACTTCTTGAAGGAGCAATTCTTTAGCGTTCATGTCATTTACCCATAAAGACATAGTAACTGTTCATCTATGATAGCATCCTTGAGATTAGGAGCGATCGCTCTTTTTGGCATCTTGCAATAGTCGATCGCCCTTTACGACTTTTTCTCAGGGAAGGGCGATCGCTCTTTTTGGCATCTTGCAATAGTCGATCGCCCTTTACGACTTTTTCTCAGGGAAGGGCGATCGCACTTTTTGGTATCGAAAGGTCGATCGCCCTTTGTGAAATCAAAAGGTCGATCGTTTTTCAGAGGAATGGAGCAAATTAATGGTAGAGAAACGGGCCAAAGCCTGTTTCCATAAGGCGTCAAAATATGATAAACTTACAAAAAGCTCTCGCCTTCTAGATATCCCAGCCATGAAGCTTATTTCTTTGTCAGCACATTTTGATGGGCAATCTATTCAGCTAGATGAACCCCATAAGCTTGAACCAAACATAAAACTCATTGTCACAGTCCTCCCGGAACAATCGGCAGAACGCGAAGCCTGGTTGTGGTTGTCAAGGCATCAACTAAACAATGCCTACAGTCAGAACGACGATTACCCGATCGATGCAATTAAAACACCAAATCCTGACTATGCAGGAAGCTGATGTTGTTCTCACCCCAATTCCTCAAGCTGACGGGACAATTAAGAATCGTCCAGTCATCCTTCTGAGGGAACTACTTTCTTATGGAGATTTTTTAGTTTGTGGTGTTAGCACCCAACTACATCAACAGGTTCCAGATTTTGACGATATTATTTCCCCTTCAGATTCAGACTTTACTGCCAGTGGTTTGCGGTCTCAATCGTTAATTCGGTTAGGTTTCCTTGCTGTATTGCCTCGCAATCAAATTATCGGTTCTATTGGAGCTATTTCATCAGAGCGACATCAACGCTTACTAAAAACTCTGAGCGATTATCTTGTGAATTAGTGAGAAGGACGATCGCTTTTTCGGTCTGGAAAGGTCGATCGCCCTTTGTGAAATCAAAAGGTCGATCGCCCTTGACTCCTTTTTCTCGATCGATGGCAATCTCTACCAATTAATTACCGTTAAACTTGTTACCTTTCCAAACTCTCGATCGGCCGTCACCAAACTTGCTGAATTTTGGATTGCCATTGCTGCAATAACCGCATCCGTTAGTTTCAAGCGATGTTGCTGGCGAATTTCAATAATTTTCTCAATCAAAACAGCATCCATCGCCACTAAACCAAGAACCTCCACTCGTTGCAGAAACTGCTCAAAAATTTGACGATCGTCTTGAGTCAGCCCAGGAAACACCAGAAACTCAATTTGGCTAACGACTGAAACTCCAAGCCAATCAGCATCTTTAAGTAATTCAATGAGTTGAATATTCCCTTAAAGCAAAGCAACGATCGCATTTGTATCCAACACATACCGATTACCACTCATCGCGTAGATTCCTCTGCATTGTTACTGCATCTCCCTGCCAAGTTAATCGCCCCGCCAAATCAGAGAAATCATAGCTGGATTTCTGCTTCTCCTCTGACGAAACCGGATTCAAAACAACTAAAATTTCCCGTTCTTTTAGCAAGCGTAACGCAGCCAGTATCACTTCAGAAGCTGATGAGTACCTACCGTTTTTGACTGTTGATTGAACAAACTGCTCTAGTTCAGGAGTTAAGAATATATTCATGATGTTGAGTCACCTATTCGAGTCAACTACTACCCCCATAATAACAAAAATTATCAAATTTTGTTGTTTAACGTCTTATATGGAAAGATGGTGCGATCGCCCTCACAAAAAATCGCTATCTCCCAGACAAAGAACGCGCAAACTCTAAAACTTGTATCTGACGTTCGTCTGACAAACGTCCAACCATCGCAGCTAATAGCTCAGATACAGACAACCAACGCCTTTCTTTTGACTTCCAAACAACTAAAAACTGCTCGGTAGACAGAGTACACAAAGCTATCGTTTCGCCAGAGCGATCGCTAACTTCTACCTCGTAATTTCCATCATCATAACAATCTACAATTGCCCCTCTAACACCCTGGTGCAAATTAGAGTCAGGCAATGTTACTAACAATTCGACTACATCAAATAATTCTGGCACGATCGCGTTTACCTCCGAACGAATTATGAATAGATTCAATGTATTGCTCAATTTCCTCATCCGTGCAACTGACTCCATTCTGCCAAAGTTCATATTCACTGATATCGATATCTTCATTCCAAACCAGTGCATAACCACCAGGTTCAATTTTAAAATTTCTGAAAAAGCCAGGATTGCTTAACATCGCAAACATCGGATTGTCTAATAACTTAGAGATGTTATATTTCTTGATTTCAAGATTGGCAAACTTGACCATCAAGGTGTTATCGTCAATAGCTTGAGCAGAAACAATGCGCTCAGGTTTCATAAAACAATCACAGTTATTTTAATGGCGGAAGTTTACTAATACCAATTCTCGCCTCCAGAAAGCAACAATGATGAGTGTGGGTTTGTTTGCGCTCACCCTGTATGCACCGGTGCGTCGCTCAAAGATTGTGGATCTTCTTTAAGATTTAAGGGTGGCGACGCACCCTACAGCTACTAAAACTAAAGATTCAATGCCGATCAAAGCATTATACTCACTGTAACTGCGTGAAAATGAGGCGGTGGATGATCTCCAAAGAAAATTTTGATAATTATTCCGTAAAATCGTGCAACTTCTGGTATAAAGCTTTTCTAAACTACGATATGAGGATTATTGTATATGAACCAGGAACAAGAATAACTAATGACTACCATTGCGGATCGGAGGCCATCAAAGCAGTCGCAGCCTCGCTCGGTAACGGCTTAGCAAAAAAATAACCCTGACCGTATTCGCAGCCGATCGACCTCAACTTAGCCAACTGCGCCGCCGTCTCCACACCCTCAGCAATCACATCCATACCCAAAGCGTGAGCCAGCGCTACAATCGTCCGCACGATCGCCACATTCTCCCCCTCGCTTTCGAGCTCCATCCGCCCCACAAACGACTTATCAACCTTCAAAGTATCCGTAGGAAACCGACTTAAATAACTCAACGACGAATAACCAGTGCCAAAATCATCAATTCCCAACTTGACATTTAACACTTTCATCTGCTTCAAAACCGCGATCGCCGACTCCACATCATCCATCACCACACTCTCAGTAATCTCCAACTTCAAACTCTCGGGAGTCAAACCCGTTGCCCTTAAAATAGCCTGAATGCGATCGACCAAATCCGGCTGAGCAAACTGCTTCCCAGATAAATTTACACTCATAATCAAAGGTCGATCGAAATCAAACATTCTCTCCCAAAGCCGCAACTGCCAGCAAGCCTCCTCCAACACCCACTCACCCAGCGGCACAATTGCCCCCGTTTCCTCAGCCACCGGAATAAACTTCACCGGCGAAATCAAACCCCGCAGCGGGTGCTGCCAGCGCACCAAAGCCTCAAACCCAATAATCCTCCCGCTTGCCAAAGATACAAAAGGCTGGTAGTGCAGCAAAAACTCCCCACGCTTGAGAGCCATCCGCAAATCCGTCTCCAACTGCAACCTCTCCACTGCCAAAGCGTGCATCGAAGCATTAAACACCTGATACCTTCCCGTTCCCAAAGCCTTCGCCCGGTACATCGCCGTGTGGGCGTCCCTCAGCAAGTGTTCCGGCTGCTCGCTCACAGTAGCAGCGGGTTCGCCCCCGATGGCAATCCCGATGCTCGCCGTCACAAACACCTCCTGCCCCTTCAACTCAAAAGGCACAATTAAAGCTTGGTGAATTCGAGTGGCCAAATCCACCGCACTAGCAACATCAATCTTCCTCACCAAAATCGCAAAATCGTCGCCCCCCACCCGCGCCACAGTATCTGCGCTGCCCAAACAAGCCCTCAGCCGCAGCACTACGGACATCAGCAGTTCATCCCCCACCAAATGACCCAAAGAATCATTAATTACCTTGAACCTGTCTAAATCCAGAAACAGCACCGCAAACAGATAGCTGCGGCTGCCCTTAGTATTGGCGATCGCCCGCCCCAAGCACTCGACAAACAAATCCCGGTTCGGCAAACCAGTCAGAGTGTCGTGAAAAGCATCGTAAACCTTCCTGTAAGCGCTGACACCCACACCAGTCACCACCAAACCCAAAGCCGGTGACACCAGCGGCACCCACCCACCCCCAAGAAAAATCGCAAAACTAATCCCCAACAGCCCCATCAACGCCGCACCACCAATCAATCCCGCCCTCGCAGGGTGCACAATACGCCAAGCCACAACCCCGCCAACCACCGCCCAAGCACCGTTCCACAAAATTTCCGCCCATTCCGGCCACACCCAAAACAGCGATCGTCCCTGCAAAACCGCACTCAATATTTGGCTGAGCATTTGCGCGTGCAGCAGCACCCCCGGCATTTTCGGACTTTGGCTTTTGGCGGGACTGTAGGGCGTTAGAAACACGTCTCTGGTACTTGGTGCCGTCGTGCCGATCAGCACAATCTTGTCTTTTACCCAACTCGGGTCAATTTCTCCGTTCAACACCTGTTTGATACTGACTTGTCGCGCCACCTGCTTGGCAGAACGGTATTTGAGTAGAATTTGGTAGCCTCTAGCGTCGAGATTTGCATAGCCGCCACTGTCAGATTTGAGAGGCACAAATTCTGCTTTTCCCCAGTTGATTTGGTTGGGATTAACAGGGCTATTTTCCGGATGCACTCGGTCTTTGAGATACAGCAAAGCCACTTGCACAGAAAACGAGAAAGCAGTTTTCTTATCTGCTTGGGAGACTGAAAGCAAATTGCGGCGCACAACGCCGTCAGCATCGAGCACGAAGTCGTTAAAACCAACTCGATCGGGCGGTATCCCCGGAGGCGCAGACACTCCCGGACTATCTGAATCGCTCAATTTGTTTATCGCCACCACATTGGGTGCTTTCAGCCCGGCCAGCAATTCTTGGTGTCCCGGCGCTTGAGGCAAATCCCGGTACAAGTCCAAACCGATAACTTTTGGCCGATACTTTTGCAGTTTTGTCAAGGTTTGAGCGATCGCCTTGTCGGAAATCGGAAATCTCCCCAAAGCTTGAATATCGGCCTCCGAAATTCCCACTACCAGCAGTCGCGGATCGGGGCCGGAATCCGGCTGCAAGCGCACTAACGAGTCAAAACTCCCCAATTCCAAGCTTTGCAGGCCTCCCAACTGCCGAACTCCCATATTCAGCAGCGTTACAGTCGCGCCCGCAAGCATTGCAGGCAAAATCCTGACCCGCCGGCCTTGAGAACTCAGGTCGAAGCCAGTTGCGACAGACAGTACAGAACGAAGATTTCGAGAGAATTTGGCAGTCACAGAAAAAATATGTCGGTGCAAATTAGCTTTGCACAAGTCTGTTCTTACAGAATTGAGCTTAATATGAGATTGAATGTAATTTTTTCAGAAATTGTGCCGCAACCGAGTTTCTTTAAGCTAATAACTCGATTTGGCAAAGTATTTCTCGGATGGGAAACGGGTTTCAGAAGATTGGCCGACAAATTCTGTCTTTAATTCCTTGTTTCCCCAAATTCCCACAAGCGTTAAAATTTAGTCGATCGAAATTTCAGGATATTTTTGAGATTATGGCGAATCAACTTCCGATTCCGGTGATTGTTAACGGTGCGGCAGGCAAAATGGGCCGCGAAGTAATTAAGGCGATCGCCCATGCTAGTGACATGACCTTATTTGGGGCTGTAGACCGCTCTCCTGAGTGCCTCAACGCCGATGCTGGCGAATTAGCCGGATGCGGCCCGTTAGAAGTTCCCGTCACTGACGACTTGCAAGGAATGCTGGTATTGGCTGCTCAGGAAAAGCAGTTAGGGGTAATGGTAGATTTTACGCACCCTTCGTCAGTTTATGAAAACGTGCGATCGGCCATAGCTTACGGCATTCGCCCGGTAGTGGGTACTACCGGATTGAGCAGCAAGCAAATTGAAAACTTAGCTGAATTCGCTGATAAAGCCAGCACTGGCTGTTTGATCGTACCCAATTTCTCGATCGGCATGGTTTTGCTCCAACAGGCCGCCGTCACGGCATCTCAGTATTTTGAACACGTTGAAATTATCGAGCTGCACCACAATCAAAAAGCTGACGCTCCCAGCGGCACGGCGATTCAAACTGCCCAAATGCTAGCAGAAATGGGGAAAACTTTCAATCTGCCTGAAGTTGAGGAAACCGAAAAATTAGCCGGAGCTCGGGGTTCTTTAGCCGATGAAGGGATTCGCATTCACAGCATCCGCTTGCCCGGTTTAATTGCCCACCAAGAGGTAATTTTTGGCGGGCAAGGTCAAGTTTATACTTTACGACACGATACGAGCGATCGAGCTTGTTATATGCCAGGAGTCTTGCTGTCTGTACGCAAAGTGCTTGAATTGCGATCGCTCGTTTACGGCTTGGAAAAGATATTGTAGTCATTAATCATCAGTCATCAGTCATCAGTCATCAGTCATCAGTCATCAGTCATTAGTCATTGGAAAAGATACTGTAGTCATTAGTCAGTAGTCATCAGTCATCAGTCATTAGTCATTAGTCATTGGTAATGTGGAATTAATCTAACTTCTAACTTCTGACTTCTAACTTCTGATTTGTGACTTCAGCATCAATCCGTTAGCTCCGTTCAAACCCTTAATATAATCCGCTGCCGAACAGACCTCCGTTGCATCCGTTACACTCATCCGTTGCCGAACTTCTTATGCTAATTCCCTTAACCAGCGAAACCTTTAAAGAACTGATTCCCGCCGTCGCGACGGGAGCGCAATACAAATATATCTGGGGAAAACCACCCGATTTTTTGAGGCGAATGTTAATCTCAGCGGTAACAGTAGTTTTCGTGCTGGTTGTCTATAACTTCGCCGGTTCCGATGTCGGGCCGCTAGTTTTAATCACCGGATTGATAGCTGGTTTGTACTGGCTGTGGGGGCCAATTTTGTGGGCGAGTTTGCGAAATGCAGAATGCCGCAAATATCAATACTGCGGTTTTTGGCAAGGGCGAGTTTTGGATATTTACATCACAGATGAAGTCACCAGTCAAGAAGAAACAGTCAATCAAAAAGGACAACTCGTAATTGTTGACAACCTAGAACCGCGAATTAATTTAGAAGTTGGCGACAAAACCGGATTTACTACTACACTTAGAGCTCCGTTGCGGAAAGATCACCAAGGAATTGCCCGCGGCCAAGCTGCTTTAATGTTAATTATGTCAAATCAAGAAGATTTGGGCCGAATTGCCAAAGTTTCAGATATTTACATTCCCAGCCGCGATGTATGGGTGAGCGACTATCCTTATTTACGCAGGGATTTGTTTGTAGAAATGAGCCAGCAAATTAAAAAAGGCAGGAAAAAAGGGCGCGAGGGCGATAATCAAAGTAGAGATGTAAAAAGGCGATCGCCGGCTGATTATTAGACCTCTTGCAAAAATCCTTTTAATCAAATTCTGGAACGGGCAAGATGCCCGTTCCACAAGAAAAAAAATTTTGTGGGATGGGCATCTTGCCCGTCCTAGTTATTTTTGCAAGAGGTCTAATTTTTAAAAGTACCCAACATTTAAGAGCGATCGCAAGTTAAACTTAGGAGAAAATTAACTTGCGATAACAGCTAATGCCTACGGTTCTTCAGGTTGGACCCTACAGTTTCATCTTTTTTAGTTCCGATCGAGGCGAACCAGCTCACATTCATGTTAAGCGCGATCGGCAACTTGCCAAATTTTGGATGAATCCTGTATCTCTAGAAAAAAATCGAGGCTTCAAAGAGCATGAATTAAACCAGATTGCTCGTCTTGTAGAGGAATATGAACAAATATTGTTGGAGGCTTGGCATGACTACTTTGGTACTTGAAACAGAACCCCTCGTAATTAAAGTCACGGTGACAGATGAAAAAGTAATTGTGGACTTAGTTGATGGTCGCAGTTTGAGCGTGCCCTTAGCTTGGTATCCCCGTTTGTTGCACGGTTCCCCGGAGGAAAGACATAATTGGCAGCTACTTGGAGATGGTTATGCCATTGAATGGGTTGATTTAGACGAACATATTGGAGTTGAAGGTTTGCTAGCCGGCCGACGCAGCAGTGAAAGTCAACGATCGTTTGAAAATTGGCTAATTAACCGCATAACTAAGGACTAAAGTCCTCGCTACAAACACCTGTTTTAATTTGGGCTAGAAGGTTTAGTTTTTGTACGCCAGAAAAATTCAGACAGCTTCATTTTTGGTTGACCTAGCCGTTTTCGCCACGCTTCCATATAAGTGTAAAATACCGGAGTAAGATACAGCGTTAAAACTTGCGAAAACAGCAATCCACCGACGATCGCAATTCCCAACGGGCGGCGCGATTCGGAACCGCTACCAACTCCGAGGGCGATCGGCAAAGTGCCAATTAAAGCCGCCATCGTGGTCATCATAATCGGACGGAAGCGGACGATGCAGGCTTCGTAAATGGCATCATAGGCGCTTCTGCCTTCTTGGCGCTGTTTCTCGATCGCAAAATCTACCAACATGATACCGTTTTTCTTGACAATTCCCACCAGCAGAATAATCCCGATAAACGAATAGAGATTGAGTTCAACCTGAAAGATTACCAGCGTTAACAGTGCACCAAATCCGGCTGACGGCAAACCTGACAAAATTGTCAGCGGGTGAATGAAATCCTCGTACAAAATGCCGAGAATTAAATAAATCACCACAATAGAAACCACCAACAACCAACCTAAATCGTTAAAAGATTGGTTGAATACCTGTGCTGCACCTTGGAAACTTGTTGTCACTGATGGCGGCAAAACATCCTTTGCAACTTTCTCGATAGCTGCGGTTGCTTGACTCAGCGATGTGCCTGGAAGAGTATCGAAAGAGATTGTAGCAGAGGGCAATCCAGTTAGGTGATTGACTGTTAGCGGCCCGACTGTTTGAGTGACATTTGCGATCGTATTTAACGATATCATTTGTCCGGTGTTCGATCGCACGTAAAGCATCGACAAAGCACTCGGATCGCGCTGAAACTCAGGCTTTAGTTCCATCACAACCGTAAATTGATTGTTCGGGGTATAAATCGTCGAAACCTGTCCGGAACCGTAAGCTGCGCTGAGAGTTTTCTGCACTTGTTGAGCACTAACGCCGACGATTGCTGCTTTGTCGCGATCGACTTTAACCTCAAGTTGAGGCGTGCTCAATTGCAAATCGCTATCCACACCGCGCAATCCCGGTAGCGTTTTGACTTTAGCTAACAATTCAGGCACGGATTGACGCAGCGCTTGCAAGTCTAAACTTTGCACCGTAAACTGATATTGTGAATTCGTTTGTTGACCGCCGATCGGAATCGCAGCAGGAGAGCGTATAAAAGCTTGAATCCCCGGAATTCCGCGCAATTTAGGAGTGAGTTGTTGAATTATTTCGTCGGCACTGAGGCGGCGCTGCGATCGGGGTTTGAGCCTAATTGTAATGCGTCCGTTGTTAGCCGATGCGTTCGGGCCGCTCGCACCTACGGTTGAATTCAACGCTGCGATGTTGGGATTTTTCCGAATGATATCAACGATTTGTTGTTGGTGAAGCAGCATATCTTCAAACGAAATATCTTGCGCTCCTTTAGTGTTAGCCATCAGTTGTCCGGTGTCTTCAGTGGGAATAAAGCCTTTCGGAACTAGAACGAACAGATAAGCCGTCAATACCAGCAGAATTACAGAAACAATCAGCGTCACGAAACGGTATTTCAAAACAGGTTTTAGCGACCCTTCGTATCCTTGCAGCAACAGCTCGAATCCCCGCTCTGAAGCCTGGTAGAAGCGGTTTTGTCGTTGGTGGTGGGACGATTTGAGAAATCGACTGCACAACATCGGCGTCAGGCTCAGAGAAACAAATCCCGAAACCAAAATTGCCACCGAAATAGTCACCGCAAATTCATGAAATAATCTACCGATTAATCCACTCATAAAGATAAGGGGAATAAATACGGCAACCAATGAAAGCGTCATTGATAGAATTGTAAAACCAATTTCTCTCGATCCTTTTAATGCTGCTTCTAGCGGTGCTTCTCCCATTTCTTGATGGCGGACAATATTTTCGAGAACCACGATCGCATCATCCACCACAAACCCCACTGAAAGCATCAGCGCCATCAGAGACAGGTTATCTAACGAGTATCCCAACTGATACATCACCGCAAACGTGCCGATAATCGCTACAGGCAAAGCTAAACTCGGAATTAGCGTCGCTGTGAGGTTCCGCAAAAATATAAAAATTACTAAAACAACCAGACACACCGACAAAACTAAGGAGAACTTCACATCGTCTACAGAAGCCCGAATTGATTGAGAGCGATCGTACATAATTCCCATTTCGATCGATTGGGGAATTTGTTGTTTGAGTGCGGGTAACATTCGCACGATCGAATCGACGATTTCGACAGTATTTCCATCGGGTTGAGGCTGCACTGCCAGCAAGATTGCAGGTTGATTTGTAACATTCTTATCGGTGTACAAATTCAAGACTTTGTTATTCTGCACGTCGTCAATCACGTTTCCTAAATCTTGCAGCCTCACTGCTGCGCCATTTTTGTAAGCAACGATGAGCGATCGATATTCGGCTGCCTTATTTAATTGACCGTTTACCTGAATTAAATAGCTTTTGTTATCGCCAGAAAGGCTTCCGGTTGGCAAGTTTACATTTCCTTGCGTAACTGCGGTTCTCACTTGATCTAATCCGATTCCCCTGGCGGTCAATTCTCGCGGATCGAGTTGAATCCGCACTGCATATTGTTTCTGCCCGTAAACCTGCACTTGCGCCACACCGTCGATCGCAGAAATGGGTTGTGAGATCGTCACTTCTGCGGCTTCATCCACATCTGCAATTGGCAGAGTTTTGGAGTACAAATAAAGGTATAGAACCGGCGCAACTGAAGGGTTAACTTTCCGGTAGCTAGGCGGTTTGGGCATTCCCGATGGCAATGAACCTGCGGCCGCGGCGATCGCAGCTTGTACGTCTTTAGCAGCAGAATTGACGCTGCGGCTGAAGTCGAATTGTAGGGAAATGTTGGCGCTACCGGTGGAACTGGTGGAGTTAAACGAATTGAGGCCAGCTATTTCTGTAAACTGCCTTTCTAGCGGCGCGGCGACTGAGGATGACATTGTTTCGGGGGTTGCACCGGGTAAGCTGGCGGAGACGCTGACAAAGGGATATTCTACGTGCGGCAAGGCGCTAATTGGTAGCAGGAAATAACTCATTAAACCGAAGATTAGAATCCCGATTGTGACTAGGGTAGTCATCACGGGGCGGCGGATAAAGATTTCTGATAGGTTCATAATTATGAAGGAAGAAGGAAGAGGGAAGAAGTTGTAGGGTGTGTCGCCCTCGAAAATACTTAACCAAATATCGATAACCTTATGGCGACGCACCTTATACCAGGTTTACTATCCTAAAAATATCTGCGTTTATCTGTGTTTATCTGCTTGACATCTGCGGTTTATGTATCAATCAAAGACTTATGCAATCTTGTCTCTTTAGTTGGGGATCGATCGCAGGCGACGTACCCTACGATTACTCACGATGAGATAGGTGCGTCGCCCGATCGATTGTGGATATTTAGTTGGGATTTATCGCAGGCGACGCACCCTACGAATATTTGAGAAAGGTTATTTTCCCATCCTCATTTAAAGGAAAAAACTTGCCGAAAATTCACCTCATTGAGCTTTTTCCGCCACGATTCCATGTAAATGTAAAAAACAGGCGTGAGATACAGTGTCAAAACTTGTGAAAACAAAAGTCCGCCGACAACCGCAATTCCTAACGGGCGGCGAGATTCCGAACCCGCACCAACTCCAAGGGCGATCGGCAATGTTCCCATTAGTGCCGCCATCGTGGTCATCATAATCGGCCGAAATCGTACTAAGCAGGCTTCATAGATTGCTTCCGCTGGTTTTTTGCCCTCGTCGCGCTGGGCTTCGATCGCAAAATCCACCATCATAATCCCGTTTTTCTTGACAATCCCTACCAGCAAGATGATGCCGATGAATGAATAAACGTTGAGTTCAACGCCAAACAACATCAGCGTTAATAACGCGCCAAATCCCGCCGAAGGCAATCCAGACAGAATTGTAATTGGATGGATGAAATCTTCGTACAAAATACCGAGAATTAAATAGATTACCAAAATTGCCACGGCCAACAGAAACCCTAAACTCGGCAGCGAACTTTGAAAAACTTGGCTTGCGCCCTTATAATTGGTGGCAATGCTGTCAGGAATTAGCGATTTCACGATTTTGTCGATCGCGCTGTTTGCATTTCCCAGCGCCACCCCAGGCGCGAGGTTGTAGGAAATTGTCGCAGCATTCATCCTACCGACGTGGTTGACAATTAACGGTGCAACTCCCGGAGTGATTTTGGCAAAGGTTGCCAGCGGTACTTGTGTTTTACCGCCAGAAGCGTCACTCGAATCACTGCTTGTTGTCGCGATGTAAAGCTGCATCAAAGCATTGGGATCTTTTTGATACTTTGGTTCTAGTTCCAAAATAACTTGATACTCGTTACTCGCACCGTAAATCGTGGAAACTTGGTAAGCACCGTAAGCATTTCTCAGGGTGTTTTCAATTTGACTGGCAGTAATTCCTAATGCTGAGGCTTTGTCGCGATCGATATCAATTTTGATTTGAGAAGTCATCTGCAAATCGCTATTAACATCCTGAATTTCTGGCATTGCTTTCATTTTGTCAACCAGTTGCGGGACGTACTCCCGCAGTGGTAGAACGTCAGAACTTTGCAGCGCGAGTTGATACAATCCAGTGCTTTGTTGAGTTCCTAATGGAATTGCCGGAGGATTTTGCAAGAAGACTTGAATGCCGGGAATCTCTGCTAGTTGCGATCGCAAATTCTGCACAATTTCATCGGCTCCCATCTGCCGCTGCGAGATCGGTTTCAGCCGGATAAACAAGCTTCCCGAATTTCCGGCAACAGCCGCCCCGCCGCCATTTGCACTCGCTCCTGCCCCGATATTCGAGTTAACTGCTTCCACGTTCGGATCTTCCCGAATCGCGCTAACAACCGCTTGCTGGTGGCGAACTAATTCATCAAAAGAGGCATCTTGTGCAGCTTGAGTAATGCCCGTGATTTGTCCGGTATCTTGGCTGGGAATAAAGCCTTTGGGAACCGCGACGAACAGTCCAACTGTGACAAACACCATTGCGAAGGACAAAATCATCGTGGTGCGGTGATATTTTAAAACTTTCTTGAGGCTCCAATCGTACAAACTCAAAAAGACCTCGAATACATACTCTGAAGCTCGATAAAGCCGACTTTGATTGGCGTGATTTACCGGACGCAAAAAACGGCTGCACAACATCGGTGTCAAGCTTAAAGATACAAAGCCGGAAACCAAAATTGAAACTGCAATCGTCACTGCAAATTCATGAAACAAGCGTCCCAACAACTCGCTCATAAATAACATCGGAATAAACACCGCCACCAACGAAAGCGTCATCGATAAAATGGTAAAACCGATTTCCCTAGACCCGTTTAGCGCCGCCTCTCGCGGGCTTTCTCCTTCTTCTATGTGGCGGACGATGTTTTCGAGCATGACGATCGCATCATCGACCACAAAGCCCACAGAGAGCGTCAGGGCCATCATCGACAAGTTATCTAGCGAGTAGTTGAATAAGTGCATCACCCCAAAGGTTGCGATCAGCGAAACCGGCAGCGCTAAACTGGGAATGACTGTTGCAGACAGATTGCGTAAAAATAAGAAGATTACTAAGATAACTAGGGCGATCGTCAAAACCAGCGTAAACCGGACATCATCCACCGACTCGCGAATCGATTGAGACGCATCGTACATGACGCCAAGTGCGATCGAACTCGGAATCTGAGTTTTTAAGTTGGGTAGCAATTTTTGAATCGTATCTACAACTTCTACAGTATTCGTGCCCGGCTGTCTTTGAATCGTGAGGATAATTGCGCGATCGTTGTTATACCAACTAGCAAGTTGAGTATTTTCTACGCTGTCAATGACTCGCCCTAATTGTTCGAGATAAACAAGCTGTCCATTTTTGTACGTCACGATTAAACGGCGGAATGCAGCAGCATCTTTAAGTTGTCCGTTTGTTTGCACAGTAAAGTTTTTATGGCTACCGGAAAGGCTTCCTGTGGGTAAGTTGACGTTTCCTTGTTCGATCGCAGTTTGCACTCGATCGATGCCAATTTGCCGCGTTGCTAACTGTTGCGGATCGAGTTGAATTCTAGCAGCATATTTTTGAGAACCGTAAATCTGTACTTGCGCCACACCGGCGATTGTCGAAAGCTTTTGCGCTAGATAGGTTTGTGCGTATTTATCAACCTCAGAAAGCGGCAGCGTTGGGGAAGTGAGATAAAGGTAAAGAATCGGCCCGTCGGCGGGATTGACTTTGCTGTAAGTCGGCGGATTTGGCAAATCGTTAGGCATTTGGCCGGATGCCGAGGAAATTGCCGATTCCACATCTTGCGCCGCATCATCAATATTGTGGCTGAGATTGAACTGAAGCGTAATTTGAGTTTTGCCGCTGGTACTTGTGGAAGTCAGCGTATCGAGTCCAGCAATGCTGGAAAATTGCTTTTCTAGCGGGCGCGCCACCGATGCAGCCATCGTTTCGGGGCTAGCGCCGGGGCGGGAAGCGCTGACTTGAATCGTGGGATAATCGACGTTTGGCAAATCGCTAATCGGCAGTAAGCGATAACTCATCCAACCAAAAATTAGAATTGCCGCCATCACCAAGGTGGTCATAATTGGGCGGCGAATAAACGGTTCTGAGAGATTCATTTAGTTACACCTGTTTAAGATTAGAAGAGAATTGCCGTCATTTGATATATTTCGTTTTTTCCTAGTCTCGATCCCCCTAAATCCCCCTTAAGAAGGGGGACTTTGAGCACTTCCGATTCTCCCATTCTTAAGGGGAACTTCGATCGCTTCCGGTTCCCCCCTTCTTAAGGGGGGTTAGGCAGGGTGGTTTTATTGTGGGGAGAAGAAATCTGAAACGACAGAAAGCACCACTCAAAGCTCGCGTCTGGGACGCAACTGTTATATTAATAAAGGTACGTAGTTGGGCTTTAGCCCTCTTTCTATATACGTCTCAAGAGGGCTAAAGCCCAACTACGTACCTATTTCTAGGATGACAATTAATCCACCCTGCTTCTTAAGGGGGGTTAGGGGGGATCTGGCCCTAAGAATGACGATCGCACTTACCCAACAACTCCTGACAAACTCCCTCAAAACACTGCAACACATCAACATTCGTAAACCTGACAACTTGCAGCTTATAAGCTGTCGCGCATTTAAATTGTATATTCAGTATTGTAGGGTGCGTCAGCCCTTTCTCGTTTCCCTTGTAAGGGTAAGTGTTCTAGCTGACGCACCCTACAGGCCTGGAACGGGCAAGATGCCCATTCCACAAGAAAAAAAATTTTGTGGGACGGGCATCTTGCCCGTCCTAGTTATTTTTGCAAGAGGTCTAATATTTAAAATCGTCCTGCTAAACTGGCAACCATTAATGCTAGTTTAACGGGCTTCACAGGCTTGGAAATATGCTCGTTGAAACCAGCTTCGATCGCCATTTGGCGGTGTCGATCGCTCGTATAAGCAGTCAGCGCGACGGCTGGAATTTCTCCTCCGGCTTCCGCAGCAAGGGTTCGCACTTCTCGAATTAAGAAATACCCATCTTCCTCTGGCATTCCGATATCGGAGATTAGCACGTCGTACCTGCCGGGATTCTCAGTCAAAGCATCGATCGCACTTCTGGTAGATCCAACTGCCAAAACCTCCGCCCCGTAGCTTTCGAGCACAAATTTCAATAACTCGCGCGTATCGATCCGATCGTCTACAGCTAAGATGTGCAAGCCTTCGAGAGAGGGGACGATATCGCCAGAGGCGTTTGCAGGCGCAGCCAAAGCAGTTGGCTTTAAATCGATCGCCCCTGTCAACTCTTCAGACAAGTCTCGCAGCGGCAACATCAAAGTAATTGTAGTTCCTTGTCCCTCACCCGGACTTTCGGCTTGCACCGTTCCCCCGTGCAATTCTACCAGATGGCGCACGATCGACAAACCCAATCCCAACCCTTGATTAGCCTTAGTGCTGCTGGAATCGCCTTGATGGAAACGATCGAAAATATACGGCAAAACTTCTGCCCGAATCCCTTTTCCGGTGTCGCTGACTCGAAGTTGAGCGCGATTCTCGATCGACTCCAACGCAACTTCCACTCGCCCCCCGGCTGGAGTAAACTTAATCGCATTAGATAGCAGATTCCACACAACTTGCTGCAAGCGAGCGGCATCGCCTAAAACAGCCGCAGAACAGCACTGCGAAACAATTTGGATGTTTTTGACATCCGCTGATAATTGCACCCCGTCGATCGCATTTTGCACCACTGACACCAGATCGATCGGACTGCTATTAAGAGTCAGCTTGCCGCTCGTAATCCGGGAAATATCCAGCATATCTTCGATTAACTGAGATTGCGCCCTGGCGCTGCGCTCGATCACCTCTAGAGCGCGATTAGCGTCTGCTTCCTTCAGCTTGCCAGAGCGCAGCATTCGCGCCCATCCCAGAATCGGAGTCAGGGGATTGCGGAGCTCGTGGGAGAGATTCGCCAGAAATTCATCTTTGACGCGGTTGGCGGTTTCTGCCTGTTGGCGGGCTGACTGTTCCTGCTGCAATAACTGCGATCGTATTGTCTCAAACTGCTTGCGATCGGTGATATCCTCGATCGACAACAGAATCATTAAAGCTCCATCTTCTCGTTCAAGTTTACAAGCATTTAGCAGCATAGTTTTGGGCCCTATCTGCTCAAATACGTGTTCTAACTCAAAGTTTTGAAGCTGAACATCACTCACCAGAATATCTTCCAATATCGATCGCAATTGGGGGATATTCCACTGCCCGTTGCCTAGCTCAAACAAGGAAAATTTTGCTGTTTCTGACGGTGAAACCTGAAACGTTTTATAGAACGCTCGATTTGCTTTATTCACTCGGAAATCAGCATCAAGCGCGACTAAAGGCGTTGGCACAGTTTCCACGATAGTTTCAGCGTAGTTTCGGGCCTCCTCCAAGGTTTTGGCACTGCGTTTAACAGCATCAATATCGAGCAAAACTATTACCACACCGTCAATCAGGTTTTCCGTGGTGCGGTAAGGACGAATGCGGATGTTGTACCAATATCCCGATAAAGTTTGGACTTCTTGTTCTTGCGTATGGAGAGTATCAATCACCTGCAAAATCATCTGTTCCAAGTCAGGAACGTCAAGAGTCGATCGGATGTCGCTAAAAGGCCGTCCAATATCTGTGGGAATCAGATTAAAAATTCCCTGCGCCGCTGGCGTAAAGCGTCTAATCTGTAAATCGTTTGCCAGCATTAAGATCGGGATATTGATACTAGCAAGCAAATTTGTCAGGTCGTTATTGAGGTGGTGTTGTTCAAAATTTCGACTGCGAAGTTCCTCGTTAGTAGTGGTGAGTTCCTCGTTAGTGGCTTGAATCTCTTCTTTGGCAGTTTCTAGCTCCTCGTTGGTGCTTTGCAATTCCTCGTTGCTCGATAGGATTTCTTCGTTCGCAATTGTGAGGTCTTGGTTGACACTTTCGTGTTCTTGGATCAGCGATTGCAGGTGCGCTTGAGCCGCCGCTTTTTCTTGGTTAGCGGTGGCAAGGGCCTGCCTCAGCAGCGCAATTTTAGGAGCTAAATCACCTTCCTCGAAGCTTTCAGAAGTGAGGGTGGACAAGTCGATCGCCGTGGGTAAAGTCTCTTCAAATAGCACCAAAAAATAGCGTTTTTCAGCGGTGTGCGGCTGGAACGGTATCACCTCAAAATTGACGGTACAGGATCGTCCGCCCCCTAGCACCGATACCCTTTCTTTCCTAACACTCACGTTCTGCATTTGTGCCTGAGAAATCGCGGTGCGAAGCTCAACAATCAAGCCTTCCCTTGCCATCGCCAGCAAGTTTAAGTCGGGCGTTCCGGCTGCCACTCTAAAGTAAGGATCGATGTCTCCCCGCACTTGCAGGATTTTCATCTGCTCGTTGACAATCACACTTGGTGGGGCATAGCGATTCAAAATCAGTTGGTCAGTTTCTCGGTGTAAGTCAAAGCTATTTATCAAGTTTTCTTCATTCCCTCTCTGCTGTTGAGCAGCTTTAGGGATGAGATAGGAACTCGGCGTAAACGAAAAAGTGGGACGAGTCCCCGTCAACTTTTTAGCATAAATTTTAGACTTTTTATGGACTACCGTAAATAATGATGAAAATTTTCCGGTACTCTCAGAAGTTCCTAACAGCAGAAAGCCAGTTGGGTTAAGACTGTAATTAAAAATCGGCATCACTTTTTTTTGCAATGATTCTCCCAAGTAGATCAGCACATTGCGACAGCTAACTAAATCGAGATTGGAAAAAGGCGGGTCGCTACCTAAGTCTTGTCGGGCAAATACACACATTTCGCGGATAGCTTTGCAGATTCTATAACTACCTCCTACTTCGGCGCGAATAAAGAAGCGTTGACGGCGCTCTGGTGAAACATCTACCATCTGGTTTTCTGAGTAGGAGCCAGACCTCGCTTTGCCGATCGCCCCTTCGCTGATATCTGTGGCAAAAATCTGGATCGGCGGCGGAATCACTCGATCGCCCAAAAACTCTAACAAACAAATGGCGATCGAATAAACTTCTTCACCTGTGGAACATCCCGCCACCCAGATCCGAATCGGAGCTTCTGCCGATTTATTTTGGGTAATCGTGGGAAAAACCACCTCTTTTAGCTTGTCAAATACTTCGGGATCGCGGAAGAAACTGGTAACGTGGATCAGGATTTCTTCATACAAAGCTTTGATTTCAGCCGAATTTTGTTGCAGGTTTTGGGCGTAATCATCCAAGCTTTCCAGCTTGTACAACACCATCCGCCGCTGGATGCGTCGAGCGATCGTGGTGGGTTTGTAGTGGCTAAAATCAACGCCTGTGTTCGATTTCAGCAGCGCAAAAATAGTGGCCAGGGCATCTCCCTGTTCGGGCAATTCCTCAACTGTTGTCAGGGGAAGCGGCCGAGTCATAAAAGAACTGCGACTGTAGTTTCCGAGTTCCTCGGCAATTTTTTCCGGTGGCAGAACAAAATCGACATTTCCTGTAGCAACAGCGGTATTAGGCATACTATCGACTTTTGCCGTGCCTTGACATTGAGCAAAACTCATGCCTCCGGCTGCTTTGATTGCCTTGAGCCCCAGTGAACCGTCTCCGTCTCCCCCGGATAATACTACGGCGATGGCTTTGTGTCCGCGATCGACTGCCAATGACGTAAAAAACGCATCTCCCGGCATATATTTGCCATAAATCTTCTCGCGGGGAGATAGTTGCAGCACGCCTTGAGATACCACCATTTTGGTGTTGGGCGGAATGACGTAGACTTGATTCGGCTCTACAGCCATGCCGTCTGTTACCTGAGTAACAGGCATTTGCGTCGTTCTGGCGAGAATCTCGCTGAGCAGACTTTTGTGATCGGGGGCTAAATGCTGAATCAGCACAAACGCCATACCCGTATCTACTGGCAAATGGCTGAGCAACCCCGTAAATGCTTCCAGCCCTCCTGCTGAGGCGGCAATCCCCACAATCGGAAAGGGGGCCTCGATTGTGGCTAATTGTTCGCTGTCGAGGGCGGCTGGTGCGATCGATTCGGCTGTATTTTCTGGAGATAATTGATTAGAAGTCATGTTTTAAATCCTGTACCGCAGCTATTTCGCAGCAAATGTATCTGTTGAGTGCGCGGCTGAGTAATTCGGACTATTCTGATTAGAACTTAACTTGGTACAATTACGCAAGTAGCTTAAGGATGAGGTGTAGCTTGGGAGCGATCGAATTAGGGCGATCGAAGAACTGTATCGGCTGTTGCGGAAATTGCCACGATAAGCAGGAAATAACCAGTATATTTGCTTACCTTATTAGCTTTTTTCAGCGACCTGTTCAGCAGACAGCGCAATTACAGATTCTGTATTAATTATAGCAGTAAAAGCGATTTGTGCGCCTTGTATCCCTTTTAAATCTTCAACTCGTCTTTGAATTTCGGAGACTCCAGCAGCTTTTAATGCAGTTAAAAATCCCTGGTCATGATAAACATCTTCGGAAAACGAAACTTCGTCACTTTTAGAAAGATTTTGAATGCGGGCGGCTTTGTTGACTGTGGAGCCAAAATAGTCGATCGAATTATTAAGATTTACGAGCAAAGCCGTCCCTCGGTGAATGCCAATTCTGACTTGAATCCACTCTGCTTGTTTCCGAGTTGAGTTGTACTCCTTGAAACTAGCCACAGCAGCGGCTGCCGCCATAATTGCTTGTTCGTTGCTGATAAAGGAAGCCATAACGGCATCGCCGATGGTTTTAATTACCTTACCGCCACATTTCTCGATCGACTCAAAGAAAATTTCAAAATGGTCGCGCACAATATTGTAAGCTTTAGTATCTCCCAGCGTTTCGTACATTCTGGTAGAACCGGTAATATCAGTAAACATAATAGTAATCGCCCGAATCTTGACTCGCTCTCTTTCCGATATTACTCGATCGCCAAACAAACGCTTGTAATCCGGGTG
Source organism: Microcoleus sp. A003_D6 (assembly GCF_036702825.1). Taxonomy (NCBI): domain Bacteria; kingdom Bacillati; phylum Cyanobacteriota; class Cyanophyceae; order Oscillatoriales; family Microcoleaceae; genus Microcoleus; species Microcoleus sp. A003_D6. Next base: position 35,610 of record NZ_JAUBWA010000032.1, read on the forward strand.
ATGAAGCAGTTGCATTCCTGACAGCCGCAGGGGCAGTTGTTCTAATGTCAATTCATCGGGCAATACATCGGAATGCAAAATCAGCCCAGACAAATTGTGTTCGGTATTAGTTAGTTCTATTTTAACTTTTCCCGGACGCACTTTCAGCTCTTTTTTGTCAAAATCTTTGCCCGCTAACTGCTTGAGTTGAATTTCTTGGATGTCTGCTGTTTCTTCGCCTTCAACCTGTAAAATCCCTTTAGCTAAAGTGAGGGGACAGCAGTAGCGATATCGACCGTTTTCTAAGGTGACAGTCTCGGATTCGGTGCAGTAGAGAGGCGTTACCAGTTGCAGTTTGTTCTGGAGTACCGGAGGCGGAGAGCACACGGGCCGCAGTTGCGGGTCTTCGATTTCTTTGTTGAGGGAAAAAGTAACTTCGACGCGATCGAGCAAATCAATTTTAAACTCGCGATCGCACATCGGGCAAAAAGACATTTCTGATGTGTCTGCCAAATCCTTAAATTCCTCTGCTATCATGCCGCAATGGGGACAGTGAATATCCCAGTGCAAGTCGAAGACGCCGGCGTTTACTCCGTGCAGAAATTCCGAAGTAATTCTTTTAACATTCTTGACAGTATCGCCTGCTACGTAGTAAGGGTTAATTCTCAATCTCTGCAAAATGTGGGAACCGGTTAACCAGTTTTCAATTTGGTCGATCGTTCCTTTGCTACAATTGGGACGTTTTTTGAGTTCTTCTAATTTTTCTTTCAAAAGTTCGATGTTCATTATCAGCTTGCCTTTGAGCGTCAGCGCAAGAAATTTCTAAGCATTATGTTGTATAATTTGCTCGTCTGGTTCGTTCTTGCCTGAGAATTTTGATGAGTTTGCCCCTGTGCGGATGTCCCTGATGTTATAAATCTTAACAAATTAGCAGGCGAAAGGCGATGTTTCTTCAGGAAGAGCGATCGCTTGCATCAGTTAAAAGGGCGATCGTTGCATCTGTCTACAGAAAGATTTTTTATGATTGCGAAGGCTCTCTGGAACTTACACTAATATTTTTACCTAATTAAAGAAGCAAGCTAATACGCGAACTCGAAAGTTATTAAAGTTAGAAAAGCCATATCCTTGTCGCACAATCAACTTAGGATCGCGAATTAAATAACTTACAATTTTAATTGTTATACCAATTTTAATTGTTATTGTGAGATGGGCGTCCCGCCCAACCCCTACTCCCCACTTTCAAGAGTGTAAGTTATTTAATTCTCATTCCATATATTTTCCGAAAATCTTCCTTTATATCATACGCAATTCTCAAGCATTCTGATTTTTTGCACAAATTTAATAGAATAAGCTGTTGTGCATTTAAATTGTATATTTCGAGTCCCGAGCAAAAATCGTCAAATCCTCTCCCCCCTCTCCCCTTCTCCCCCTCTCCCTCTCTAATACCATAGGCAATCTAGATGCAACACAGCTTAAGATTCCATTTTTAGTAAGAATTGGAACCTAAATTGTAAGGTGGGGTGTAAACAACTTTCAATTTTCCATAAAAATCCAAAAACTGGCTATAAATTACCAAGCTAACGATCCACATGGAATTGAAATCGTAAATTCTGTACCTCGACCTAAAGTTGAACTCACTTCTAGCATACCAGAGTGTTTCTCGATTACAATCTGCCGTGCGATCGCCAATCCCAATCCCGTGCCTTTTCCCACACTTTTTGTAGTAAATAGATGATCGAAAATACGGCGTTTTACTGCTTCTGGCATCCCTAAACCATTGTCTCGAATGTAGATAGCAAGCTGGTTGGAATTAGTCAATAATTCAGTTTTGATAGTTATTTCTTGCGGATTCGCTTTCAGTTCTGCAAAAGAACGAGTTTGTGCCATTTCATCAAACATATCGATCGCATTCGCCAGAATATTCATAAACACCTGATTTAACTGACCGGGAAAACACTCAATTGAGGGGATGTTATTATATTCTTTAAAAATCTGAATTTCCGGCCGTTCATCCGAGGCTTTGAGGCGATGTTTGAGAATCATGAGCGTGCTATCGATACCATCCTGAATATTGAAAGGTACTTTGTAATCCTTGTCGGCGCGGGAGAATGTCCGAAGGCTGGTGCTGATGTTTTTGATGCGATCGCATCCCACCTGCATTGAACCAATGATTTTTGGGAAATCTTCTAGAATATAATCTAAATCTATCTCTTCTGCATGGTTTTCAATATCAGTAACAGAGGCTTTTGAATAATGTAACTTTAGGTGTTCTATCAAGTCGCTTAAATTTTTTTCAGCTTCCGTTAAATTGCCAGCAATAAAACCAACTGGATTGTTAATTTCGTGCGCTACTCCAGCGACTAGATTACCTAAAGCTGACATTTTCTCGCTTTGCACAATTTGTAATTGAGTTTGTTCTAGTTCTTGAGCATAGTTTTGCGCCTGTTGATACAGTCGAGCGTTGACTAAGGAAATGGCAGCTTGAGTGCAGAGAAAATTGATCGCAAGAATGCGATCGCTCGTAAACACCCCCGCCGTCGCTTCATTGTGCAAGTACAGAATACCTACTAAATCTCCTCTATCGATAATCGGCAGACACAAAACACTTTTGGGCTGACATTGACGTAGATAATCATCAATTACAGGTAAATCGGTTTTCAAGTTATCGATCGCTACCACTTCTCGCGCGTTCTTAACGTACTGAATCAGTTTAAGGGGAACATTAGGGTTATTATCTAAAGAGTCCGATCGTAACTCGGTCATTGCCGGTGTAGCGATCGCTTTCACTTGCCATTGGTTTCGCTCTGCAAAGAGCAATACACATCGGTTAGCACCAGAATTTTGGAGAATAATTTGAGTCAGTTGTTGGAGTAACTCATCTAGTTGAATAGTGCTAGAAATGGCTTGAGCGGCTTTGAGAACTGAAGAAAAGTCGATCGCATCAGAAACAGTATTACCCCCAGAAGAGTGAGTGGATGTACGAACAGAAATGCTACTTGTTGTGGCAAAACTTTCTAAAGGATTGAGGCTGAGTGTTTGTTGATAGAGGATGGGCTGAAGTAGTTGAGGATAGCGCTGTTCCAAATCGTAAATTTTGGCTTTCGCACCCCAACGGGTGTAGCAGTAATACGCTTCCTGCATATAGCCAGCGGCGACTTTTTCTTTACCCCAATTGAGGTAGAATTTGGCAGCGAGTTCGTTGGCGAGGGCTTCCTCTTGGATGTAGTCGTTTTCTTTGGCTAGGGCGATCGCCTTGTCATATAGCTCAATGGCTTCTATCTTCTGTCCCAAAACTCGGAATTTTTCTGCTTCTACCAACTGCCACTTATGCAAAAAATTCATGGGGGCGTGTTCTGCCCAATTTTGCAATTTAGCTTGATTTTCTTGGACTCGTTGCAGTAGTTCCTCTCGTTCTAACCCCTGTATATCTGACAACACTGCAAGCTGAGTCAGTGAATCATAAAAATGGAATACCGTAATTTTGAAAGACCCAGGTGCTGCCGCCAAGTATTGTTTGGTGGAATCTGCTACGTCTTTAGCATATTCCCATTTTTGAAAAAGGTAACAAAGAATCAGCTTGCTGATATAAAGCACAGCAAGCTCGTACAAATCATCTACTTTTTGCTGTGACAGTATCATTTCTTCGTCATACACTGTCCCCTGAATCTGCCAAGGATATTCGCACTGACCCAGTAAATTTAAAACTGATTGGTGAAAAATTTTGACATAATTGTGCGCTACTTGTTTAAGCTGTCCCAACGCTTGATTGTACGCCATCATCTCCTGTTGCAAAACCGAGAGTTCTTTACCGGAGAAAAAGGACAAATAGCAGTAATTCCAAGCACAGTAGCCAGCATATTCCAGCGCTCCGTTTTCTAAACCGCTATGGTATCCTTCAACTAGAGGCTTCAGAGAAGCCTGAATGTGATATTTCCAGGGTTTTACAAATGGATATAGTAAGTTGTAAGTGCTGGCTTTAAATTCATTACTTTTGAACCGCAACAATAGTGCTAGCGCCAGTTCCCCGGCATGATTACCCTCATCAATCGCGCCCATCACACCACACAAAATCACCCCGTACCAGGCATAAGCCGATGCCGACACTGCTGCATTTCCATACTGCACTGATAGTTGCACTTGTTTAAATACAACCAACGGCAAAAGGGCGGGAACTGCTACATAGACACCCGCTGTCATCGATGCCAAAATTCGGATTGCTGCCATTGCTTCCCGGTCTACCATTTCTGGCAGTTCCAATAATGTTTGCAGTTGTTTTCCTGCTAGCATCGTCTGGGTTTCTTGCAAACTTTGAGCAATATCTATTTGTGTGGGTTCCTTTGGAAACGCCACGCCCAATAACTCCAGCACGGAGAGGGCGGTTTTAATGGCTTCTAACTGGTGACTCTGAGCCACATCCGCCAAAATTTTGACTTCGTAAACTTTCACTTTGTCTAACAATTTCCGTGCCTGTTGGAACACTGCATCCACAAAATGTTCCATTTGTTGGAAATCACCACTTAGACAGGAAACTTCTGCGGCTAATTCGTACAGTCCTAAAGTCAGTTTGTAGCTTTGTTGCCAACCATCACTAGGTAACAATTGAATGCCTGTGGTTAAATACTCCATTGCTGCCCGATAAGCGGTTGACGATTTTACCTTTTGTGCCGCAGCTAGGTTGAGTGTTGCCAGTTCGAGGCGATCGCCTAGTGATGCGATCGCCTCTGCACCCTGGTTTAATTGATTGACAATCTCTAAGAGTTTTTCCTCTCTTTCTGCTAGGGGAGTTGCCTTCAATAATTGCTGTCCAATTTTTAAGTGAGTCGGCTGTTTTCGAGTCTCAGGAATCAGAGAATAAGCCGCTTGTTGAACGCGATCGTGGAGAAATTTATAATTAACTGTTTGCTCTACCTTTTGATTAATATTTTCTTGCTTCTGCCCTAGATAAAACTTGTAAACTTGACTTTGAGGTATAATAAATCCTTCCTGTAGTGCTTTCCACAAGTTGGCTGCTGTTTCTGACTGAGACTTTTCATAAACGATCGCCAACGTATTCAAATCAAACTGATTCCCAATACAAGCCGCCAACTTCAACACATCCTGCGTTTCTATGGAAAGTTTCTGCAATTGCTGCGCCATAAACTCCACCACATCATCCGTCTGTGCCGCTTCACGCACCTTGGCGATGTCACATTGCCAATATCTTACCTCTGTCTCGAAACTAATCAACCCATCCTGATGTAATGCCTTGAGAAACTGGGTAGCAAAAAAAGGATTTCCTTTGGTTTTTTGATAGACCAATTCCGTCAGCGGTTGTGCTAGTTCTGCCGCACAATTTAGTGTATCTGCCACCAATTTATTCAAACTTTCCTGACTCAATGGCGCAAGGGTCATCGTATTCACCGTCGCCCCGGCTTTTTTCACTTCATCCAACGTCAACATCAACGGATGCACGGGAGATACTTCGTTATCTCGATAAGCGCCAATCGCCAGTAAATAACCAGCTTGTGATTCAGCTATCAGCAACTTCATTAAATTCAATGATGCCGAATCTGCCCATTGCAAGTCATCTAAAAACATCACTAAAGGATGTTCTGGATTAGTAAATACTTGAATGAATTTTGGGAACAGCAAATTAAATCGATTCTGTGCCGCTGCACCGGATAGTTCGAGTGCAGCAGGTTGTTTGCCAATAATTTGTTCTAGTTCGGGGATAACTTCAATAATTACTTGCCCATTATCTCCTAAAGCTGACAGAAGTTTTGTCTTCCATTTTTCTAATTGGCTATCCGATTCCGAGAGTAGTTGTCCCATCAAATCGCGGAATGCTTGCACAAAAGCACTGAAAGGAATATTGCGATTGAATTGGTCAAACTTACCTTTGATGAAATAACCCCGTTGCCTAACAATGGGCTTATGCACTTCGTTGACGACTACGGTTTTTCCTATTCCAGAAAACCCTGCTACTAACATTAACTCGGATGTGCCATTAGCAACGCGATCGAAGGCTTCTAGTAAAGTCTTAACTTCTATTTCTCTGCCGTAAAGTTTTTCGGGAATCAGGAAGCGATCGCTCAAATCCCTCTCTCCCAAAACAAAATCTCGAATTTCCCCTGTTTCCTGCCATTGCTGCCAACATTTATCTAAATCGTGTTTCAACCCTGCTGCACTTTGATAGCGATCTTCGGCATTTTTAGCCATTAATTTTTTTACTATTTCTGCTATAACTGTCGGAATTTCTGGCTGTAATTCCTGTATATTAGGCGGTTGCACGGCTAAATGACAGTGGATTAATTCTAATGGATCGTCGCTTTCAAACGGCAATTGTCCCGTTAGCATTTCGTAAAACGTCACACCCAACCCATAAAAGTCACTGCGATAGTCAATTCCTCTATTCATCCGCCCAGTTTGTTCTGGGGAAATGTAAGCTAGAGTTCCTTCTAAAACATTTGGGTTTTGAATTTCTTGAGTTTCTCGTGGCAGTAATGAAGAAATACTGAAATCTGTAATTTTTATTTCTTGAGTATTGGGGTTAATCAGAATATTTCCCGGTTTGATGTCTTTATGAATAATGCGTTCTTGGTGCAGACATTGTAAAATATTAGCTAACTTGCCAGCAATCTTTAAGAATTGGTGAATTGCCAATTGTTCGCTTTGTTTGCTGAGATATTCTTCTAAAGATATTCCTCCAAAATCTTCCATGCTCAAGATGTAACGGTTTTGAGCGAATTCTAAGTTATATATTTTAACTATTCCAGCTATATTTAAGTTTTGACCGAGGGCATATTGATTCCTAAATTGGATTAGCTCGCTAAAAGTAGGATAGTCTTTTTGTAACAACTTTAGCACTACGGGAGATTGACTATCAATGGGGAGGGCGCGATAGACAGCGGTGCGAGTGCCGGAGTATAGTTGTTCGACGATCCGATAGCCGGGAATTTGGCGCATGAATTTAATTAAAGTCAATGATTTGATAATTGTAAATAATTATAACCTGAAAAAATCGCTCGATAAGTCGTAAATATTACATATTTAGGAAATACAGGAGATTCCACGCTTATAAAGTACACCCGCCTATCGTTCGATCCCCTCCCAGGACACGGCGAAAGCCTTTGTCCCTACACTTCATAAACCTGGAATAGGCTGTATTATAGCAACCGTTTTCGTCGGCCCCGGACGCAATGCGATCTACGGCCTCGATCGCCAAAACGCAAACAATCAAACTGATCTGTAAGTTTACGAATTCGACTTTTTAGCCAAGACCAGCATTGTTCAATGCAAGTTGAAATGTGGAGAGTACGGCGGTAAATATAACAGTCTACATCCTACACTTTGAATCTATTCCTGAATTCAACCACCTTTATGAAACGTGGCATTATCCATCACCACCACCTGTCCTGTCACAAGTGTTGGAAGTAAACTTGTTTCTAGCCAAATTTCAAAACTGTTCGATAACACGCTCCAAGGACTGTAAAAGGGGCGATAAATTTTTGGTTACAAAAAGCATTCGCTATCGTATTTACCTAGCCTCGCGTCGCCCCGATTGCAGTGCATGGAAGCGTTGGCCTCGTTCATTCCAAGCATAATCATATTAGACCTCTTGCAAAAATAACTAGGACGGGCTCTCCGGCCCATCCCACAAAATTTTTTTTCTTGTGGAATGGGCCGGAGAGCCCGTTCCAGAATTTGATTAAAAGGATTTTTGCAAGAGGTCTAATCATATTGATAAGCTGTTGCGGCATTTAAATTGTCTGTCAAAAAACAATCAAACTTTTGTGGGGTGGGCGTCTCGCCCGCCCCGAATATGCAATTTAAATGCGCGACAGCTTATCGGCTATCCAGGCCTGATTCATCAACATACACAATCCGATCCGGAGGAATGCTTGAGAACTCAATTAAAAAAGCCTGCCACTTGATTTCATCCCGCTCGCAATAGCGGTAGGTTGTTTTTTTCGAGTAAATCCTATTTTTTTCAAGGCTCGTGAGATCGTGCGTGAAGCGAAGCTATCCCGAGCGTGAATCGCTAATCTCGCCCTCCCAAAGTTTAGCCATCTCCACCTGGGTTTTATCCCCATTAGTTTTGGCAAACTCACGAAATTTTTCAAGCGTCAGTAATTTTATGACCATTACCCGGAGGCTCGTTTGGCAATGCTAGAAAGTCACCTGTTTGGGTTTGTCGCTTCAACCACAAGCCGATCGTGTTGCGACGCTCTGTTGAACACTATACTTGCTGAGCGTAATCTTTAAGCCATCTAGCTTGATAGCTTGAATAACCGCATGACGTAGGTCGTAGCTGTAGGGTTTGGCCATGAGTCGTGCGTTAGCGAAGCTTGCAGAAGAGGATCGCAAGGCGAGCCAAAGGTACTAAGCTGTTCTGCATTTAAATTGTATGTGAAAAAACAATCAAACTCTTGTGGGGTGGGCGTCTCGCCCGCCCTGAATATACAATTTAAATGCGCGACAGCTTATTTCCAGTTTACGCCATACCGACGAAAGCGGTTGCTATAATTGATGATTGTAATTGGGACGTTTAAGGCAAAAAAAAGAGGGGAAATCCCCTCTTTAAATCACAGTGACTGCGATGTTATTCCACCATCGCAGGAGAAATTTCTTCCTCTACATCTAATACTGCTTCGGGTGCTGCTGCTTCGGGTGCTGCTGCTTCGGGTGCTGCTGCTTCGGGTGCTGCTGCTTCGGGTGCTGCTGCTTCAGGTGCTGCTGCTTCAGGTGCTGCTTCCGGCACATCCTCTTCCATTGCTGAGGGCACATCTTCGAGTATTTCGTCGGAGATGTCATCATCATCAGTTGAGTCGGCAGGAACGTCTATGCCTGCTTTAGCTTGCTTTTGAGCGAGCATTTTCTCGCGGAACTTAGCTGCCATTTCCTCAGCTTTTTCGTACACCAATTCGCGATTTTTGACCATCGCGCCCGGTTCCGGTTCCAACTGCTTGGTGGAGAGAGAAATCCGGCCCCTCTCAGCATCCAAGTCAATAATCATCACTTTCACTTCGTCGTTGACATTAAAGACGCTATGAGGCGTATCGATGTGATCGTGCGAAATTTCCGAGATGTGCAGCAAGCCGCTGACGCCGCCGATGTCGATAAAGGCACCGTAAGGCTTGATACCGCGTACTGTACCGATGACCACTTCCCCGACTTCGAGGCGGTTCATCTTGCGCTCAACTAAGGCGCGACGGTGACTCAACACTAGGCGGTTGCGGTCTTCGTCTACCTCTAAGAATTTTAATGGTAATTCTTCGGCGACTAATTCTTCCTTCGGTTTGCGGGTACTGATGTGAGAACCGGGAATAAAGCCTCGCAACCCTTCTATTCTCACGAGTGCGCCGCCGCGGTTGGTGGCAAATACTTGCGATCGTACTGTGGCATCTTCTGCTTGCAGTTGTCGCACTCTTTCCCAGGCCCGCATATACTCGATGCGCCGGATGGACAGGGTTAATTGTCCGTCTTCATTTTCATCGGTTAGAATGAAAAATTCTCTGGTTTCGTTTGATTGCAATACCTCTTCAGGGCTTTCCACTCGATTGATCGACATTTCCTGAATGGGAATGTACGCTGCTGTTTTAGCACCGATATCAATCAGAGCGCCCCTCGGTTCTATACTAAAAACTGTACCGGCTACTACATCGCCCGGGCTAAAGTGATAGTCATATTTATCAAGTAAGGCCGCAAAATCCTCGTGAGTAAAGCCGATGTCTTTGACTGTGGTTTTGAGATTGACCATGCGAATAGTTTCCTAGGATTTCTCTCCTTCATGTTTTTCGTTTGTGCCGGCAGATATTAGAGATTTTGGTGAAAAAGCGGTTAACTTCTTGCAAAATCTTTTACGAAAGTCAGTTTTTGCTAACTTTTGCTGGGTGCAAGTACACTCCAGCGCTTGCCATTACTGTTACCCTAAACTCTGCGTTAAAACGTTTAATCTTAACATTCCGAGTCAAGTAGACTATTTTGACATACTCACCGCCCGATCGAACGTGCGGTGATTCTTGACGTTTCACAGGGTGATGCTACCGGAGTAGTTTTACTCTCCCTCCACGTCCATTTATAGTCGTGGCCATGCCCTATCCCGACTTCTTAAACAGTATAGCAGCAGAAAGCCGTCCTAAAAGGACGGGGTTTTAGCCCTCCGCTTCGCTCCGCCCAATTTTTCCGATATACTTACCCGCATACTGCTTTTAAATTAATTTAAGCGAGTTTAGCTGCCAGTAGCGCAGGATGCGGGGCTTTCTCGATCGACCGCACCGGCAGCCGACAAATCTGCATCAAAATCTGGCTGAGTTCCTGGATCTTCAGCTTCGTTGAGGGGATTCTGAAGGTGATTTAGGGTATCTACAAAATCTCGGATGCCTCGAAATTGCCGGTATACGGAGGCGAAACGGACATAAGCGACTTCGCTGAGCGGTCGCAGGTGCAACAGCACCAGTTCCCCTATTTCCGAGCTGGCGAGTTCTCGGAGCGATCGACCTTGGAGTTGCGCCTCGATTTCTTCTGCCAGAGTTTCGAGATGCCCGGAAGACAAACCGGTTTTTTCGCAGGCCCGAATCAATCCCCTGACTAATTTTGACCTGTCAAAAGATTCGCGCTTGCCGTCCCGCTTGATCACCGTAATCGGCACAAATTCTATGCGTTCGTAAGTTGTGAAGCGGTGCTGGCAGCTCAAACACTCGCGCCGCCGACGGATGCTTTGACCTGATTCGGCTGAACGCGATTCGAGAACGCGGCTATTTGTGTGTTGGCAGGAGGAACAGCGCATGATTGCTGATTGTAACAGGCATTGCCAGCAAATTACCATTCATCTAACCGCGCGGGGTGTGATGAATGGCTGGACTAAAAAAATGACTTAGGATACAGTGCTCAGTATTGGTGTCAACTTGAGCTAAAACCTAGTTCTAGACTGCTGTTTGATGAGTAGGCCCGATCTCCCTGGCGCCCCCCTTAAGAAGGGGGGAACCGGAATATCTCAAAGTCCCCCAACTATCAGGGACGGGACAGGAGTATTATCAAAGTCCCCCTTCTTAAGGGGGATTTAGGGGGATCGAGACTCTGCTATAAACAAGAGATACAAAGGTTTTTAGACCATTGTTGACACCCTTGGCTGGAGGCGTATAGCTAATTATTTGCCAATCCGGGGAGGTTCCCGAAAGGCGATCGCAAAAAATAGTACGCCTAAGGCTAAAGCCAGAATCAAAATGTAAGCAACACTTTCCATGTTAAATTTTCCCTATCTTCCCTTGCCGTATTATTTTATCTTAATTGCTGGTTTTATTATTAACTAAAAAAACCCGGTTTCTTGAAGAAACCGGGTTTTTTTGCACTGGGGAAGTTTCCCGGCTACCCAGAGGCTGCCGAAATCTAGAGAGATTCTTCTTTTCTTGTGGTCAAGTCGCCCACTTTTTGGAACAGGCCCCACTCGACTTGTTCTTCCATGTCGGACTCAACTCCCGCAAACACGTCGCGGAAAATAGTCCGAGAACCGTGCCAGAGATGGCCGAAGAAGAACAGCAAAGCAAAGCAAACGTGTCCGAAAGTGAACCAACCGCGAGTCGAAGTGCGGAAAACCCCGTCAGAGTTCAAGGTTTCGCGATCGAAATCAAATACTTCACCTTTTTGAGCAGCGCGAGCAAACTTCTTAACATCTAGAGGATTATTAAAGGTTTGACCGTTAAGTTCGCCACCGTAGAAGCTGACGGTAACTCCGCTTTGTTCAAAGCTGTATTTTGATTCAGCGCGGCGGAAGGGGATGTCAGCGCGAACAACCCCATCTTTGTCAGTCAAAATCACTGGGAAAGTTTCAAAGAAGTTGGGGAGACGGCGAACCGACAATACCCGACCTTCGCTATCAGTAAACACTGGATGGCCCAGCCAGCTTTTTGCAATACCGTCGCCGTTGACCATCGCGCCGGCGCGGAACAAACCGCCTTTAGCTGGAGAGTTGCCCACGTAGTCGTAGAAAGCCAATTTTTCGGGAATTTGCTCGTAAGCCGATTGGATGCTAGCGCCGGAGGCCAAACTAGCTTGAGCTCGGCGATCGATTTCTTGTTGGAAATAGTTTCCGTCCCACTGATAGCGAGTCGGGCCAAAAAGTTCGATCGGAGTAGCAGCAGAACCGTACCACATCGTACCCGCAACCACAAAAGCTGCAAAGAACACGGCAGCGATACTGCTAGAAAGTACAGTTTCGATATTCCCCATCCGCAGGGCTTTGTAAAGACGTTCCGGCGGCCGCACTGTCAAGTGGAACAAACCGGCAATTACGCCGACTACGCCCGCTGCAATGTGGTGAGCCACGATGCCGCCCGGATTATACGGGTCAAAGCCTTCAGGGCCCCAAGAAGGTGCCACTGGTTGGACGTGACCGGTCAGGCCGTAGGGGTCGGACACCCACATTCCCGGGCCGAAAAGTCCCGAAAGGTGAAATGCACCGAAGCCGAAGCAGAGCAAGCCGGAGAGGAACAGGTGAATGCCAAACATTTTTGGCAAGTCGAGGGCGGGTTCGCCGGTGCGAGGGTCTCTGAAAAGTTCTAAGTCCCAAAATACCCAGTGCCAAACTGCTGCTAAGAACAGCAGGCCCGAGAGGACGATGTGAGCGACGGCGACGCCTTCAAAAGACCAGAAGCCCGGATCGACATTACCTTCGCCCGTGATGCTCCAACCGCCCCAAGAACCCGTGACTCCCAAGCGAGTCATGAAGGGCAACACGAACATCCCTTGACGCCACATCGGGTTCAGAACTGGGTCTGTGGGATCAAAAACTGCTAGTTCGTAAAGGGCCATCGAGCCGGCCCAACCTGCCACGAGGGCAGTGTGCATTAAGTGTACAGAAATCAATCGGCCTGGGTCATTTAAGACGACTGTGTGTACGCGATACCAGGGTAGTCCCATTGACTGCGGTTCTCCAAGGTGTAAGTGATGATGTCTATTTTTACGGAAAATTCAGATTCTGAATCCCCAGCAGTTACCTGCTGGGTTTAAACTCTGCCTTTTGCCGACTGCCATCTACCTTCAAAGGTGGAAGCATAAAAATGAAAGTTATTTAAAGAAGTGTATCGAGTGTTAGAACCGATTGCAATATGTTGGGCATTACATTAGTTGCGGGTTTCCCATTTCGCAGCGGGCGGCGATCGTCCCGAGGCGTTCGAGGACTTGCTCGGCATCGATCAGTCTGGTAAGCGTGACGTTGCCGATATTTTTTGCGGGATCGGCGGGATCGAGGGTGGCTCCGGGTTGGACTTCTACCATGAGTACGGCGTCTTCTACGCGGTAGAGCCACATTTTTTCTTTGCGATCCCAAAGGCAGAGGTTGAGCTGTTGGATGTCTGGCTGGCGTCTCCAGCCGGCTGCTGTCCACTCGCCGCCAACCCCCCAGACGCGCCCAATTTTCCAGCCGTCGGATAAGAAGAAATATTTCATTTGTTGTGTACGCTTGTTGAGATTTTTTTGTCTAACATAGCGTAAAACTGCAATTGTACGGAATTATTTAACTGCGAAGAGGCTTATGACGCGAAGGAAGAGTAGAGAAGAGGTAGGTAATCTGCTAGCTGTTGGGGATAAATTTACCGGCGTTGTGAGAGGGGTTTCTGTCTGGTCGATCGGCAAAAGATCCAATCTTTGATTGTTCAAGTCGAGTGCAATTCCTAGAATTTCGAGAAGGAATACTCCTCACAACGGCTCGGTTCGGCCTGGAAGTTCTAATCATTCAAATGTGCCTTCGGCGCATAACAAGGTTGTGGTAATTTTGCCATTTTGGTCGCTGGCAGTCGATCGCATAATGTTAATCTGGGTTAATATACCTCAATTATGACAGTTCGATATTTGACAAAACTTATTATTATACTATATAATGATATTAAATGACAGGTACCCCGAACTGCACGGGGAGGTATGGTACGGTTGAGATACCGTGCGCCTGTCAGAGACAAGGTGCCCCGAACTGCACGGGGAGTTATGGTACGGTTGAGATGCCGTGCGCCTGTCTAAAATCTTATTCAATAAAGGAACCCAGGACTCTGGCAGTCGTGGGTTTCTGATTAAATATCTTTCTTCGCTTAGGGAAGGAGTTCGCGATCGATCGAGCCTTCAAAGTTGTTTTCAGCGTGCATATAAATATTGTTATTCGATCGATTATTGCCTATAATATGCTATGTAAGGCATAATTGACCCAAATGACATGAAACATTGAGTTTCACTCTGATTTTTACTCTGAGTTTACCGAATTACCCACTGATGTGAGATTAGAGCTTTTAGCAAAACTCACACTGGTAGTAGTAGTAGTAGTAGTGAGAAGCGATTTTACAAGCAACTAATTAAGATAGCAGATAGTAGATTTGCCGACCATTTGAATAAGTTAATGGAGCAAGAAACAGATGACAATTAGCCTGAAGACTATTATGGAGAATTTGCCTCCCGAACAAGCAATCGTCGAAAAGCGACCGGCAGAATTAATTGCGGAACAAATGACATTACAAGACTTACTAAAAGCGAGGAAATTTACTCATATTCGCATGGCAGAATTATTAAAGTTGTTTGCGGCGTGCAAAATTTTGGATTAACTGAGAGTATTTAGGCAAGTAGCTTGGGTTAGGTTGGCATCTACGGTGGCGAGGGTTAGTCCGTAATGAACGACGGTGGCGGCAATGAATCGATGATATCTCCGATAATTTTGCCACTATCTTTGGCAGATACGAATGCCGATCGTTTACTTTTTTTTAAGGGGAGATAATGGCAACAGGTCGATCGTTTTGGATGAACGGTCTGAATCTTATCAAAAATATTGATAAGATTGCATTATACTTTTCATAACCCTGATAATTACTCATCATCCCGCCTCCCAATCTTCAATTTGTAGCCCTTGTACTCTGCTAAACTCCCTAACATTATGAGTGACTAAGATTAAATTATTTGCCAAAGCAATAGCAGCAATTTGCAGATCGTTTGAGCCGATCGGAGTTCCCAAACTTGCCAAATCTCTCCTAATCTTACCATATACTTCCGCACAAGCATCGTCAAACGGCAGAGAAACAAACTGACTTAAAAAAGATTTTTGTACATTTAAACTCTTTTGGGGGTTATTGCTACCCATCGCTCCGTAAAATAACTCGGCTTTTACCACAGAACAAACCCCTATTTTATCGGCTAGCAAAGTATTAAAATGAAGGTCGATACTAGGCGACCTACCCTTTAAATACATGATACAAACATTAGTATCTAGCAAATAAACCAAAGAGCTATTAATCATCAAAAAACCCCATCATATCGTCATCCATTTCATCAGAAATTCCCCAGCCATCATCATCAAAATCAATATCCGCACAACTCCCAGACAGATTTATCAATCCTGAAGAATGCAGCATATTATTTTGCCTGAAAAATTCCTTCAAGCCTGCCTCATCGCCAATATCGAGCATCTCCTTTAACTCATCCAAATCGATTAACCCATCGCGAAAAGCACTTAAGACTAAATCTCTCAGAATTTTTCGTGACAAATTCCCCCATTTATCCTCGATCTTATCTACTAACGTATCGGGTAAATTAACTGTGATTTGCATATATTAAAAACCCCCTCGCTCTCCATTTCTATTTTAGTTGCTCAAACCACATCTCCCAACATCGCCATAATATCCGACTCCAAATATTTAATATCCCGCTTGCTTGGTGCATGGTGTATGGGTGCGTGCATAAATATTGCCTGCATAAATATTGTTACTCAAACGACTATTGTCTATAATAGACTATATAAGGCATAATTTACTCAAATAACACAGACAAAAACGCGATATCCGATAAATAACCCTCCGGCTTAATCCCTCAAGTCAATTATTCAATCTAAAATCTAAAATCTAAAATCTAAAATCCCATGACCGCACAAACCCCAGTACAATTCCAAGACAGTTTTGACATCATCGTAGTTGGTGGCGGACACTCCGGCTGCGAAGCCGCCCTCGCCACTTCACGCCTCGGCTGTCGCACTCTTCTCCTCACCCTCAACCTCGACAAAATTGCGTGGCAACCTTGCAATCCGGCTGTCGGCGGCCCGGCTAAAACCCAACTTACTAACGAAGTTGATGCGTTAGGCGGGGAAATTGGCAAAATGGCCGATCGCACTTATCTACAAAAGCGCGTCCTCAACGCTTCCCGAGGCCCCGCAGTTTGGGCGCTCAGAGCACAAACAGACAAGCGGGAATACGCCGCTGTGATGAATAATATTGTTGAAAACCAAGAGAATTTGACCATCCGCGAAGCGATGGTTACAGACTTAGTTTTGGGAAAAAATGAAGAAGTTATCGGAGTCGAAACATACTTCGGCGTCGCTTTTGAATGCAAAGCAGTAATCCTGACTACCGGAACTTTTTTAGGCGGCACAATTTGGGTAGGAAACAAGTCGATGCCGGCCGGACGTGCAGGAGAATTTGCCGCCGTTGGTTTGACGGAAACTCTCAATCGTTTGGGATTTGAAACTGGCAGGTTAAAGACTGGAACTCCGGCAAGAGTTGACAAACGGACTCTCGATTATACCAACCTGGAACCGCAGCCGGGAGATGCAGAGGTTCGCTGGTTTAGTTTCGATCCAGAAGTTTGGATCGAACGGGAACAAATGCCTTGTTATTTGACTCGAACTACGCCAGCAACTCATCAATTAATTAGAGATAATTTGCACCTTTCTCCAGTTTACGGCGGCTGGGTTGATGCGAAGGGGCCGCGCTATTGTCCGAGTATTGAAGATAAAATTGTGCGGTTTGCGGATAAGGAAAGTCACCAGATTTTTATTGAACCGGAAGGGAGAGATATTCCTGAACTTTATATCCAAGGTTTTTCGACTGGTTTACCGGAAAGTTTGCAATTGCAAATGCTGCGGACTCTTCCGGGTTTGGAAAAGTGCGAGATGATGCGCCCTGCTTATGCTGTGGAGTACGATTATTTGCCTGCTACTCAGTGTTTTCCGACGCTGATGACGAAGAAGATTGAAGGTCTATTTTGCGCTGGCCAGGTGAACGGTACGACTGGATATGAGGAGGCTGCTGCACAGGGGATCGTGGCGGGGATTAATGCGGCTCGGTTTGCGAGAAATCAGGAGATGATTGTGTTTCCTCGCGAGCAAAGTTATATCGGCACTTTGATCGATGATTTGTGTACGAAGGATTTGCGGGAACCTTACCGGATGTTGACTTCGCGATCGGAATACCGGTTGTTGTTGCGATCGGACAATGCGGATCAACGCTTGACGACCCTGGGACGGGAAATTGGTTTGATTGACGATCGGCGCTGGGAGTTGTTCGATCGCAAACAAGCTAATATTGTGGCGGAAAAAGCCCGTTTGTACTCAACGCGGGTGAAAGAGCACGAGGAGGTTGGCAAGGCAATTTTTGCTGACACCCAACAAGCAATTAAAGGTTCAATTACTCTCGCTGATTTGCTGCGCCGTCCAGGTTTTCATTATGTGGATTTGGAACGCTACAATTTAGGCAATTCTAGTCTGAAGTTGGCTGAGAAAGATGGTGCAGAAATTGACATCAAATATTCTGGCTATCTGCAAAGACAGCAAAATCAAATCGATGACATTGCCAAACACGAACGGCGGCAATTGCCTGCGGATTTGGATTACATGGCAATTGCAACTCTCTCGAAGGAGTCGCGGGAAAAGTTGACAAAGGTGAGGCCATTGACTATTGGCCAAGCGTCGAGAATTGGTGGGGTGAATCCGGCTGATGTTAATGCTTTGTTGATTTTTCTGGAAGTGCGAAACCGCCAGCAGCCGGCTGGTGTGGGAAGGTAATATGCGTAGGCTGAGCGTAGTCGAAGCCCGGATATGTGGTTTCGACGGCGCTCAACCACCGGAAAGAGTCGTAGGCTGAGCGTAAATACAATTCAGGCTCATGAACACACCCACAAAAATAGCAATAGTAGGGCTTTCTTTAGCTTTGCTGGTATCAGCAGGATTGAATGTTTTTCTCTACCAGCAATGCCAAAAGTATTACCTGCAATTAAATGCTAGGGGACTCGATCCACTGGGCCTCAGCTCCTATCCCAATTCAGCAGAAAAGATACAACAACCTGTCATTGTCTTTTACGGCGATTCACGCGCTGAGGCTTGGTCGGCACCTGACCAAATCAAAAACGCAACTATCATTAATCGCGGCATAGGTGGTCAGACTACGGCGCAGGTGCTTGGACGTTTTCCGCAGCACGTAGCCTCCCTGAAGCCTAAGATTATTGTGATTCAGGTTGGTGTCAATGACCTCAAGGCAATCCCCCTGTTTCCAGAACAAAAAGAGACGATTATCCGAAATTGCCAGACAAATATTGGGCAAATCGTGAAAATGTCTCGTGATACGGGAGCCAAGGTTGTGGTAACAACTATCTTTCCGTTAGGAAGGTTGCCAATAGAAAGAAGATTGTTTTGGTCGGATGATGTGGCGATCGCCATTAATGACGTAAACGATTATATCAAAACGCTGGCGGGCGATCGGGTAACTGTGTTTGATAGCAGTCAGGTATTGGCGAATTCCCAGGGGATTGTTGACCCGAAATACAGTCGAGATTTGCTGCATATCAACCCAGAAGGCTATGTGGCGCTCAACAAGGCAATTGCTGGTATTTTAGTGCCGTAGGATAAGGCTTAGCGTGGCTAATTCCGTTTATTTGACTTATAGTTTTGTATGGCATAGACTCGGAGAATTTAATTTATGCTGATTCAAAAGATTATTGTGCTTCAAGCCGTTTGATGACAGGTAAGATTCTGTTATTATACAAAAGCTGGTTGCGATCGCGACACGAGACATCGATAAGGGCGATCGGATCGAGGTTATCTGCGATCGCCAACCGCGCCAATTTAAACAAGATTAGACCTCTTGCAAAAATAACTAGGACGGGCAAGATGCCCATCCCACAAAAAACATTTTCCTTGTGGAACGGGCCGGAGAGCCCGTTCCAAAATTTGATTAAAAGGACTTTTGCAAGAGGTCTATTAGAGGACACTATGATATTCCCTGGTTGGACTGTTGCTAGAGCTATCCCAGATGAGACTCTAATAGGCTTGGCTGCTGGAAAATACCAGCTTTATGGGGGTGTGGTTCGTTGGGCCGCAGGAACTCCCAATGCAGGGCAAATTATTCGGCATCTGATTCCTGTTGGGTTGAATCCACTCAGCGCCATTCCGGGACTAGATTTTATTCCGGGAATTGTTGCCAACATTCAACTGAATCAACTGAAGGATATGACAAAGTTCAACACCTATCAGTTAATGCAACTCTCAGGTCAAATTAACACACTTTCCGAATCAACTCAACAGATTCTTCAAATTGCCACAGGGACGGCAGTTTTATCGGGTTTAGGGCTAGTTGTCAGTTCTATCGGTTTTGTGGCAATCAATAATAAGTTAAATACAATTGATGGCAGGTTAAAGGAGATTCAAAAAGATGTACAGGCGATTAAATATTTTCTTGAAAGTAGTGAGCGAGCCAAACTTTTTGCTGCACTGAACGCATTACTGAGGATTGATGCAAGAACAGCTTCTGAGCATCGTCATACTATTATACATAATTCGCGGAATACACTTGCTGAAATTAATATGCGCTACAGAGAACTTTTCTCCGAAGCAAGTACGATTGAAACTGCGATGGCAAACGAGGAGTATTTTTCACTAACTGCCCTTGCTCAAGCGCGATGCACGGCTGAACTGGGAATGCTGGACATTGCACACAAAGAAATAGAGGAAATGAATACATTCTGGCAAACTCAAGCGCACCGTATTTCAAAAGAAATTTTGGTAGGGAAGTATCCAGAACGCTTTTTGGCAACAGATTTTGTGGATGATGTATCAGTTGCAGAATTAACTCAGTGGTTAGATTTTGTTTACGATGAAAAGAAAGGTTTAGGCTGGATTGATGAGTTGAGACGCAAAATCAATGAGACGTGGTACTCAAAAGGTTGGTTCTCAGGAGGTGGGTCAGGTCTTAATCAAAACGTGGGTATTGGTCTAGAAAAAGAACAGAAAATGCTGATTCCTGCTCTGAGAAAGCTGATTGCCAGAGGTGCGGTCTTTGAGGGTTATGTTGCACAGTACGAGCTTTTGGAAGAACAGCAAATGAAGCCGTCTGAGTTTGAACATAAGTTGGCTAGCTTACCAGAATCCTCATCAGTTGATGGATATCTGATTCTAGAGCCAACAAACACAGTTCAATTAAAGGAATCAGTTTGATCGGCATCCAACTTTCCCCCGATCGCGAAACCTCATCTTTCTATGCGATCGCCCCCACTGACAAGAGTAAAGCATTTGGACGCAAAACAACAGCTTTGCAACAAACCGAATTGTCGCCCAAATACTGCGCCCAAACATCACATCACCCATTTCCTGCCGGTATCCGCACAGTAAAAATAGACCCTTTCCCCTCCTCGCTTTCCACCAAAATTTCGCCGCCCATCATCTGACAGTAGTGGCGGCTAAGTGTCAGCCCCAATCCGGTGCCGCCGTACTCTCGCGTTGCTGAAGAGTCAGCTTGCACAAAAGCTTCAAACAATTTGTGCTGTTGTTCTTGGGACATTCCAATTCCGGTATCCTTAACAGATAAACAAATCCAATCCGACTCTTCAACATTCAGCAGGGGACAAGCGATCGCCCCAGAATGAGTTTCACCCGCAGCAATTGAATTGTCAACAGCCGATTCTGCTGGATTCAATTTGCCACTTCCTGCAATCCGCGTGACACTGACTTTCACCCTGCCGTTTTTAGTAAACTTAGCAGCATTACTCAGCAGGTGCATCAAAACCTGCCGCACTTTTTTGAAATCTGCGTGAATGATACCCGCAGTTCGATCGCACTCAATCTCCAAAACACTACCATTTTTTTCTACCAACGGTTTCGCGGTACTCGCCACATTGTCAACCAGCGATTCAATGTCAAACTCCTGGATTTCGAGTTTCATCCCCCCCGCTTCAATTTTTGACAAATCGAGGATATCGTTAATTAAAGATAGCAGGTGCGTGCCCGCTTTCTCAATCTTGTCCAAGTCGGGTACAAATTCCTTGCACCCCGCATCCCGCGCATCTTCTAAAAGTAGTTGACTGTAGCCGATAATCGCATTTAAAGGCGTCCGCAATTCGTGGCTCATATTTGCTAAGAACTGGCTTTTAGCAGTGTTAGCGGCGACGGCGACTTCCTTAGCTTGTTTCAATTCTTTTGTATGTTCCGAAACCCGCTCGATTAGGTGATTGAGAGAGACAGCCAGAGAGCCTATTTCGCCTTGGGCGGTGACGGGTACTCGCAAGTCAAAATTAGACTCGGCGGCTACTTGTTCGGCCACCTGAGTCACGCTGACAACCGGTTTGGCGATCGCCCGACTGGTGCGGTAAGCCACAATTCCCGCCACCGCTACCGACAGCACCATACTAATCATAATTATTGTCTTTTCGATGCCTTGGGCCTCCTCCATCACTTCACCGCCTTGCCCTTCTTGCTGCTGGGCAATGTCGAGGATTTTGCTCACTTCCTGAAGGTGGCTGTTGAGTTGTTTTGCACCTTCTCCGCTTGCTATCGCCAACAATTTTCGGGCCGACTCTATCTCTTGCGGTGATAGTTGCGATTGCTGGATTTGCTGCAAAGTTGACTTGAGAGTATCGGCGTAGGATTCCAAAGTTTCCGTGCAATCTTGCAGTAAACTTTTGAGAACTTCCGGCTTTGCTGCCAGCCAAGCGGGTTGGCTGTCTGCAAACTTTTCTATGCGCCACCGCAGATTTTTCGCCTTAACAATATTCTTGACAAACTGCTCTTCTTGCAGTTCCAGCTTGGCGGAATCATCTACAAAAGAATCTAGCTGCGCTCCCTGCAATTGTGCCGCCAGCGCCGCATCTTTAAAATTGCCGAGCAATTGCGCTTGTATGTGAGCGTCATTGAGCTGTTTTAATCCTTGTCCTTGGTGGTAGTCGGCAATCACCAGTCCGCTCAGGGAGCCCAGAAAGCCGATTCCTATTGCCAGCAAATACCCGCCACCAATTTTTTGATGGATGGGCCAACCGCCAATTTTAGATGGCAACATTTTGCTGAGTTTCAAGGATGATTTTTCTACAAAATCATGGATTGATGATTTTTGGCGAGCGGTTTCTACAGAATCCGCTTTTTCGGAAATAAAGAGCCGCATCAGTTTACCTACATTGCTTTTTTTTTGGTTAAGTTTTCGCGTTTCTACAGTTTTTTCCTGCTGGTTAAATGCTTCTAACTCTGGATTAAACTCGCCCTTGCCTTCCCAAACCGCAACCGATAAACTTGCTTCCTTACCTGTTTTTTTGAGCAAGTTAATTTTTGACATATGCAACCGCTGTATTCTGTTATAATCTACCACGCTCTTAAGTTCTCCAAACGGAAAAGCTTGTCTATTCTCTAGTACACATCTGCGAAAAAGCATCTTTCACCAGAAAAACGAGCGAGAAGCCCCTGGCTTTAGACATGGGGAGGAAAGCGGTAGCGACTTCAGTCGCCTGGAAA
>NZ_JAUBWA010000033.1:0-58030 GCF_036702825.1 Microcoleus sp. A003_D6
AATTTAATAGGTTACTCATATTCTCGTGGTAAAAAACTAACTTTCTACTATTTTACCACAAGAGTTTCTATTTTGGATATGTCTATTACAGAGTGCTTAGTTGGTCAAACCAGTAATTGCCAACCCTGTGGTAAATTGAAGGTAGAATCCCTTTATTACCAATCCTTGCCCTTTTGGGACTCCCAGCGTATCAACCTGTTTCGCTGGTTATCGATCACGATGGTTCGGATGTACCTTTGCTTTCGCTACCCATAAGCTCCTGCTCGACGGGACTCTAGAATAGGTTTTCCAGTTACCGCCTTTTCACCCCGCTTTACGGATTGATGGCTAATCGCTACCGTAGGGGTGATGCTTTCACCGCAGCACCAGCGGGATGGGACTTGAACAATGTTCTCACCCACAAGACGAACAAGTTGTCATCTAACAAGGGATTAAAGTGCGAACTCAATCCATATTGGATTACCTTGTTAGAGCCTGAAATCCCCCCATTTCTGGGTTTCTTCAGAACGAAACGCACACTGGAGCGGGATGTGTAGGATTCTTCATGTACGATTACGGTGATTCCTACCAGCCGAGCTTTGTATTCTAACATCTCAATTAATCGAGAGTGAGGAATGCTGACAAAATTTTGGTTGGTTTGTTTACCTAGATTGATATCGGTTTTCCACTGTGCATTTTTGCCAATGACCAGCGTTCCAATTTGGTTTACTACCAAATGGTCAACAATCACACGACTAGCATGATGCAAGTAATTATCAACTTTCTGATTGCGACAGCGAGTTAATCGCTGAATTCTGGGTGAAGTTTGACGATTCCCTTTTAACTGAGATTGTAATCTGGATTTGCGTTTATTGTAGAACTGGTTAATCGATTTTAGTGGTCGCCCGTTAATCAACAAAGGGATAAATCCCGGTTGATTTGAAGTTAGCGCTGCTAAATTGCCCAGTCCTAAATCAATACTAGCCACAAGATTGTCCGAGCTGGCGGTGGACTCCTGTTCATCGTAAATGACCTCAATTACATACGAATCGCATTTGGGAACCAATCTAACTTGACAAATCTGGTTGGGATTTACCTGGGTTTTAATTAAAAAATCTGTACCCGAAAGTTTAACAATTCCTTTTTTTAGGAATTTGCTACTAATTGCTTGAATCGTGTACACAAGGATGTTTCGTCCTTTAACTTTATCTTTGTACTTCGGTAGTTTGGGGCGACCAGTGAATTTAGAAGAATCAGTTTTGTAAGCTTTGACGGCTTCAAAAAACGATTGCCAATTATTGTCTAAAACCATTAAGATTTGCTGACTAACTTTAGCAGGCATTGCCTTGTAGGCTTCATGAAATTTCATCAATCGGTTCATTTCGTTGTAATTAACATAGCCCCATCCATAAATAAAGCTCTGACGAATGACGTAATTGGCGGCATTGTAGAGGTTTTTGGACTTGAAAGCTAGTTCGTCAATTTGGGCGAAACGATGTTCCGTGGATTTGATAATGTGTCGTTCTGTTAGTTGCATTCAGAACCTCCATCTTTCAGTTCGGCGATTATTTTTTCTGTTTTCCGACTCGCACGGGGCTGCCCGTAAAGTCGAGGAGCAAAACTTGTAACTATTGCCACTAAATCTTGCATTAGTTCATCTTTCCCGTTCTCCGCTAGATTGACTATTTCTAGTTTAATTCCTAACCGAAAAAGCAATACGCTTAGGTAATTTGTACCAAAGCGAGCTAATCTATCTTTGTGTTCGACCAGTAAAATGTCGTAGTCATTTTGCTGTAACAGTGCTTCTAACTGTTTTCTGTTATCGTTTAATCCACTGCCGATCTCTTTGACATTTCTAACAATTTGATAGCCGTTAGCAATTGCGTATTCAGTGAGTTGTTCTGATTGACGATTGAGATTGTCTTTGTTTTCAGAAGACGAGACTCGGCTATAAATGGCAACTCGGTTTTTCTTGATTTGGGCCGATGATACTGGTGGCAAATAATCAACTATGATTAAACCGCTTTCTGTTTGCCGTGCCGGATGTGGTAGCTTGTTTGCTTTCCACCACCGCCATGCAGTTGTGTAACTTATGCCTATTGCTTTGGCGTAGTCAGGTAGTTTCATTTTCGATCTCCTGACTATATATTACCACGATTGCTTATAAATGCTTATAAACTTAACGAAGTTTTACAATACCGTATATAGAAGCTCTCGGCAAGTCCTTGCTGGCTCGCGACCGCATCAAAACAAACCGCTGTAGCGTTCCTCGGCCCAAGGTTCGCCCCGCCGGTGGTAGCCGTTGCGTTCCCAAAAACCGAGTTCTTCGTTTTCTGTAAACTCCAGGCCGTTAATCCATTTGGCGCTTTTCCAAGCGTACAGGTGCGGAACTACCAGCCGCATCGGGCCGCCGTGGTCTGGGGATAGTGGTTCGCCGAAGAGGGTGTGGGCGAAAAAGTTTTCTTCTCGAAGGAAGTCGGCGCGAGCAATGTTAGTCGTGTAGCCGCCGTAGCAGTGTTCCAGAACGTGCACTGCTTTCGGATCGAGTTCTATGTAGTTCATAAAATCTGTGACTTTGACTCCAGTCCACTGCACGTCGAGTTTTGACCAGCGGGTGACGCAGTGAAAATCTGCTGTAAAGTTACTTTGGGGCATGGCCTGGAAGTCCGACCAAGTGAAGGTTTTTGGTTTTGCCAATCCCCAGACTTTAAATTCCCAACTCTCAATGCTGACCGAGGGTGTATCGCCGTAGGTCAGCACGGGAAAGCCGTTGGCGAGGTGTTGACCCGGGGGGACGCGATCGCTGTTTTCTGATTCTGGCTTGCGAAAAAATTTTCCCAGCATTGATTCACCGAAAATTTGGGTCTGAAGCCCCGTCCTTCTAGGACGGCTTTACATTGAATTAAATCCCCCCACGGGGTGGAGGGGTATGGTGTCCCCTCCGAGAGGATATGGTTGTCCTCAAACACCCATTTCTGGGGTAAAGTTAGCTTCGCCAAAGTTATCGGTCGGTTTTCCAAAGCGCACGTCCTTAAACCCCTTAGAGATGTTTAACGCTTTGGTTCTAGAGCAGTGAACTAGCTACGCATTCCCTGGTAGGAGCTTTAACGCTTGCCGATAACGTAGTCTTCAAGAGACTTAGGCTGGTCAGCTACCTAAAGTTGGAGGCTCGAAGCCCCCGTACTTCAGTCGGGGGTGCTGACGCTCTACAGTAACTGACTGCAATCCTGAGTATAACTTGCAGGGATGGGCGCATCGCAATTCATCTCAAGGTAGAAAGCTTTCATCACTCCAGCAGAAAGAAAAATCCCAAAATTCTGACTGATGCCGACCTACTTCTGCCTTCGGAGAGATCCCAAGCTAAAAATTAAAAAGTATGGCTTTAGCGTATTAGTTACCTAACCTTAAATTTTATCGCAATTTATGGTGCATTTCCGAATCTTTGATGTATTGTTACAATATGCTCAAATGTCATATGTAAAAAAATTTTGATGGGGGTAAAAACCATGATCGCAAGTTGCTTGATTCCGTTGACAGTCTGCTTGATTGCTGGGTGGGTGACTGCCGGGACTGACAACAGGACGCTAGACGGGATTCCGGCTCCCATAGCTGCAATTATTGGAGTGTGTTCGTTAATTTGGTTTCTGGTCGTGTGTCCTTGGCCTGTTCAACTCGCTCTAGTCTTGGCGGTGCTGGTTTTGGGCAAAGCTTACCTGCAAGATATTTTGAATGTAGGCTAAATTTTCAGCGCTAGCGCTCCTATGATTGGGGGAGCGCGATCGGGTGATCTACGTTGTTGAAATTTTCGGTATTTGTTTGGCTAGCTTCTAGAGTGGGTCACAACGGCGAAAACAACCCGAGCATTGGTGAAAGTCAATTTACATATTTCGGTTAAAAATTAGAACATAAAGATCGACCGAGAAACCCGGTTTATCTAAGATAAACCGGATTTATCGGAGGCTGAAATTTTCACATATCCCGCAAGACTTGTTTAGAACTTAGGCACTCGGAACCCAAGAAACCGGATTTATGAGTCCAGGACTGTTGCTGTATGTGCGTAAAATGGCGAGCTGTTAAATTGGCAAGCGATTGATATCTTTATTAGAACCAACTACTACCATCACCTCGCCCTTGCTCAATCGTTCGTTTGGCTGCGGATTGATCTCGAACTTGTCGGTGCGACCGACTGCTAGCAAGTTCAAACCATACCTGCGCCGGAGATCCAAATCCGAAATTGTTTTACCGTCAAACTTTTCCGGAACGAGCAACTCAACTATGCTGTGATCTGGGTCGAGGTCAAAGCGTTCTAAAATGCTGGGTTTTGTAAGAATTCGGGCCAAAGAGCAGCCCATTTCTCGTTCGGGAAAAACCACATGATCTGCGCCGACTTTTTGCAAGATTTTCAAGTGAGTTTCCGAGGAAGCTTTGGCTATTACGTGATTTACCCCGCCTTCCTTAAGATTTAGGGTGGTGGTAATGCTTTCTGCTAAGTAATTGCCGATCGCCACAATCACTGTTTCAAATTCAAATATACCCGCTCCCCTAAGAGCGCTAGGCTCAGTAGAATCTAACTGCACAACGTGAGCAGCTATACGATCGTTCAAAGCTTGAGTTACTTTTTTTTCGTCGGTGTCAACCCCGAGGACTTCGTAACCCAAGTCATGCAGGGTCGAACACACAGCTTTGCCGAATCGTCCCAAACCAATAACTGCAAACTGCTTGTTTTCGGCGCGCAAACTGCGAAAAAAATTTAAAGATGACAGGTTCACTGAATATCCAGCGCTGAGCGTCTTGCTGTTTAAATTTTAGCAGAGACAGCGCCGCCTCCTTTTGATTTGTAGGTAAGTTGTAAAAGTAGATTTGGGTTGTCACCCATTGTTTAGATTATCAGCAACTAGGCAGGATTTTTTTTATCCAACTAACAAACTTTCCTCAGCATACTTAAAAGGCCTGGGTTTTGGGTCGCCGAGTGCAGCACTCATCAGCAGCAGCACCCCAACTCTACCTACATACATTGTAGCAATCAAAACCAACTTACCGATCGCCGAAAGCGTGGGTGTAATCCCAGTGGAAAGACCGACCGTGGCAAAAGCTGAAACTGCTTCATACAGGGCTGCGATAAATTCTACTTGGGGATTGGTCAGCTCGATTAAAATTGCAGATGTGAACGCGACCAACAGGGAACCGAAGACTACGCTAATGGTTTTCAGAATCATTGCTGGCGGGATTTGACGCTGATAGCACTCCACATCTTCCTGGCCTTCGAGAACTGCTGCGGTACAGCAAAACAATATCCTAAAAGTTGTGGTTTTGATTCCGCCGCCGGTGCTGCCAGGACTGGCGCCGATAAACATCAGCGCGATAGTCAGAAATAGCGAGGCTTCGGTCATTTGGCCAATGCTAATTGTATTGAACCCCGCCGTCCGGGGAGTAACAGATTGAAACCAAGCTGCCATCAGCTTTTGAGGAAAATTTAGAGAGCCGAAAGTGTCTGGGTTGTCGTATTCCAGCACCAAAAAGGCTAGCGTTCCTAAAATTAAAAGGACCGCCGTTGTAGTGGTGACGACTTTGAAATTTAGGGAAAAAACTGTGCAAATCTGGCTTTTGTTGAAGCGATCGCGCAGCCACAGGTACATTTCCATAATTACTTGATAGCCGATTCCGCCAAATATGATTAAACCGCTGACTGTGAAGTTAACCATAGGCGAACTGATGTAGCCGATCAAATTATCTGAATAGATGCTAAAACCGGCGTTGTTAAAGGAATTAACGCTGTGAAAGATAGCAGACCACACGCCCTCTTTAAATCCGTATTCTGGGACAAAAACTGACATCAGCAAAAACACTCCAGTTAATTCAAACAAAATGGTTGTTGCTAGAATTGACTGCACGAGTTGCAATACGCCGGCTAGTCCAGGTTTGTCAAGAGATTGTTGCAGGGCAATTTTGTCTTTCAAGCAAAAGTGGCGGCCCAATAACAGCAGTAAGAAAGTCGTGGCTGTCATGTAGCCCAAGCCTCCTATTTGCACGAGCAAAAGTAGGCACAGTTGCCCCCAAAAAGAGTAATATTTTCCGACATCAACTACCGATAAGCCGGTGACGCAGACAGCGGAAGTAGAGGTAAACAGTGCTGTTATTGGATCGCTCCAAGTTCCATCTATTGTGGAAAAGGGCATCATCAGTAATAGAGCACCTGCGGTGATGACGGCGAGAAAGCCCAAGCAAATGGTTCGCGAGACAGTCATTCGATTTTAGATTTTAGATTTTAGATTTTAGATTTGAGAGGGAATCCACAAATAGATTTGAGATTTGAGAGGGAACCGACAAATAGATCGTCGGGCTTGAAATCAGAACATCTCTGTCTGGCGAGTACCTGCGGTCGATCGAACTCAATCGGCAAATTCTATGACAACAGCGGGAAAATAACGGTAGAATTCCTTTAATAACTTGCGATCCGGCGATGACATCAACACTTTACCAGCAAATTCAGCAACTTTACGACGCTTCTAGCGGTTTGTGGGAGCAGGTGTGGGGCGAACATATGCACCACGGTTACTACGGCCCGGATGGCAATTTGAAAAAAGAGCGCCGACAGGCTCAGATAGATTTGATAGAAGAACTGCTGGGCTGGGCTGGAGTACCGTCAGAGAAGGCACTCTGTGAATCTTACCGCATTCTCGATGTCGGTTGCGGGATCGGCGGCAGCACGCTTTATTTGACCGAAAAGTTTAGTTCGATCGCTCAAAATAATTTAAAGTTGGATGGCGGGGTCGATCGAGATTTTAGCTTTTCGCCCGAACAAACTAAAACGGGCGCTAGCGTTACAGCGACCGGGATTACTCTGAGTCCGGTACAGGCCAACAGAGCGACCGAACGCGCTAAAATTGCTGGCATGGAAAGCAATGTGAATTTTTTGGTGGCCGATGCTTTGAATATGCCTTTTCCTGACGAGTCATTCGACTTGGTTTGGTCGCTCGAAAGTGGCGAACATATGCCAGACAAAATTAAGTTTTTGCAGGAATGCTGCCGCGTCCTCAAGCCGGGAGGAACTTTGATTTTGGCAACTTGGTGTCACCGCCCAGTGGGAGAAACGGCGGGAGAATTAACTGATGAAGAGAGAAAGGAATTGGCAGAAATTTACCGGGTTTATGCTTTGCCTTACGTGATTTCTTTGCCGGAATACGAGGATATTGTCCGCAGTTTGCCTTTGACAAGTATTCGCAGCGCTGATTGGTCAAAAGCTGTTGCTCCTTTTTGGGATGTGGTGATCGATTCTGCTTTTACTCCGAGCGCGATTTGGGGTTTGCTGACGAGCGGTTGGACGACGATTCAAGCTGCACTTGCTCTCGGATTGATGAGCCGCGGATATCAGCGCGGATTGATTCGTTTCGGGCTGATTTGTGCTGTAAAATAACAGGGATAGATCGGAGAAGTTTTGAGTTTTGAGTTGATGAGTAAGGTGCGCATTGCGCACCCTACAGAATATTATTTGTTTGGTGCGGGTGTGAGATTTATGGGCAACGATTCGATTGGCAAGTCTTGGAGTGATAAAAATGGCTCGGCTCCGCAAAGCTGGGTGAGCGCATTGTGGGAGTTTTCTCGACCCCACACAATTGTGGGCACTACGTTGAGCGTGCTGGCTTTGTACGCGATCGCCCAAAGCGCTCGGTTGTTTGTGAATCCTGTATTTTTGCCCCTAGCTTTTGCTTGGTTGTCCTGCATTTGCGGCAATATTTATATTGTGGGATTGAACCAGTTAGAAGATGTTGAAATTGATAAAATCAATAAGCCGTATTTGCCGATCGCCTCGGGAGTGTTTTCTCGGAAAACCGGAGAATTAATTGTTGCCACTGCGGGTATTATAGCAATTTTGATTGCTGTTTTGCAAGGCCCGTTTTTGCTGGCTACAGTTGGCGTTAGTTTGGCGATCGGGACTGCTTATTCTCTGCCGCCAATTCGGCTGAAACGGTTTCCTTTTTGGGCGGCGCTGTGCATTTTTACGGTGCGGGGCGCGATCGTAAATTTAGGGTTATTTTTGCACTTTAATTGGGTGTTGGGTTTGGGAGGGGCAAAAAGCGCTTTTTCGGGCTGGAGTTTGAAGAGTGTGTCTTTTGAGATTCCTGCGGAAGTTTGGGTGCTGACGGCTTTTGTTGTGGTGTTTACGTTTGCGATCGCCATTTTTAAAGATATCCCCGACATGGAGGGCGACAAGCAATACAATATTACTACGTTTACGATCGAGCTGGGCAAGCCGGCCGTCTTTAATTTATCTCGCTGGGTGTTGACGGTTTGCTATTTGGGCGCGACTTTGGCGGGAGCAGTCGTATTGTCTAATGTTAATTTAGTGTTTCTGGCAGTTTCTCATTTGGTGGCTTTGGGTTTGATGTGGTTTTGGAGTGCGAAAGTTGATTTGGAGGCTCAAACAGAAATTGCTGCATTTTATCAGTTTATCTGGAAGTTGTTTTTCTTAGAATATTTGATTTTTCCCGCAGCTTGTTTGTTGGGGTAGAAGGGGGAGAAGGAAGAAGGAAGAAGGAAGAAGGAAGAAGGAAGAAGGAAGAAGGAAGAAGGAAGAAGGAAGGGGGAAGGGGAAAGAAGGAAGAAGGAAGAAGGAAGAAGGAAGAAGGAAGAAGGAAGGGGGAAGGGGGAAGAAGGAAGAAGGAAGGAATAGTTAACATAATTAGAACAAGTTGGCAATTAGCAGTTAGCGAACTCCCAAACAACAAAGACAACTATGGCTTCTAAAAAAAAATCGCGAAAATCTGCCTGCAAATTGGGTGCAGAAGAATCTTTGAAAGTAGCTTGGGAACATCACCAAGCGGGACGTTTGTTAGAAGCTGAAAATTTGTACCGGCAGATCGTAGAAGTGCAGCCGGAATCAGCAAACGTGCTGTGTTTGTTGGGAATAGCGGTTAGACAGCAGGGAAAAGTTGCGGAGGCGATCGACTTTTACGATCGGGCGATCGCCCAAAATCCCGATTTTGTAGAAGCACATTTAAACAAGGCTCAGGTTTTGCTGGATACAGGCGAGTATCAAAGGGCGATCGCCAGTTACGAACTAATCATCAAAATACAGCCAAATTCCGCACTAGCATACAATAATTTGGGCTGGATCAAACAGCAAATCGGCGAAATAGAATCGGCAGTTTTATATTACCAAACAGCGCTCCGGCTCGACCCCAACCTGCACGAAACAGCGCACAACTTAGGACATTTATTTAAACAAAAAAATCAATTAAACGAGGCAGTCGCCTGTTATCGGCACGCTTTACAAATCAATCCAAACTTGACATATTCTCTGATGGGATTGGGAACAGTTTTGCAACAGCAGGGTAAATTAGCCGAAGCTTTCAACTGCTACCAGAAAACTGTACAACTAGAGCCAAATAATCCCGAAGCTCAGAACAATTTAGGAGCCTTTTATTACGAAGAAGGCAATACAAAAGCAGCAATTTCACACTACCAGCAAGCATTGCAACTGAAGCCGGATTTTGTGGAGGCTATTAACAACCTCGGACACGCTTTTGTCGATCGGGGGCAATTTCAAGAGGCTTTTTCTTGTCACTGTCGAGCCTTGGAATTGCAGCCCGACAACGCCGCCGCACACCTGGAATTAGCTTTAACTTTGCTATTGTTTGGAGATTATCAGCGCGGTTTTGCTGAATATGAGTGGCGGTGGCGCACTCCGCAACTACAACCGAGGCAATTTAAACAGCCGGTTTGGGATGGTTCGGATTTGCAGGGAAAAACTATTTTACTGCACGTAGA
Organism: Microcoleus sp. A003_D6; assembly: GCF_036702825.1. Lineage (NCBI taxonomy): Bacteria > Bacillati > Cyanobacteriota > Cyanophyceae > Oscillatoriales > Microcoleaceae > Microcoleus > Microcoleus sp. A003_D6. The sequence continues at coordinate 9,748 of NZ_JAUBWA010000033.1, forward strand.
GCAAGGCTTCGGCGATTCGATTCAGTTTATTCGCTACGCGCCGATTCTTCGCAGCCGAGGCGCTAAAGTTATGGTGGCTTGCTATCCAGAACTGATGCGGTTGTTTGCGACAGTTGCCGGCATTGAATATTTATCAGTTAGTCTTGAGGGTTTGCCAGAATTTGACGTTCACGCGCCGCTGATGAGTTTGCCGCGAATTGTGGGGACAACTCTGGAAACAATACCGGCAAATGTTCCTTATTTATATCCGCCTGCTGAGTGCAAATTTGCGCTTTCTTCTGATGCAAAATTAAAAGTAGGGATTGTTTGGGCGGGGAGTCCGCAGCGCCGGAAAGACAATCACCGTTCTTGCAGATTGAGCGATTTTATTAGATTTTTGGATGTTCCGGGAATCGCTTTTTATAGTTTACAAAAAAACTTATCAGAGAGCGATCGCACTTTGTTGAACCAACACTTAGTGCCGGATTTAACTCCGCATTTGAACGACTTTGCTGATACCGCTTCGGCTATATCTCAACTGGATTTAGTCCTTAGTGTCGATACGGCTGTGGCGCACTTAGCTGGTGCTTTAGGAAAACCGGTTTGGGTGCTGCTTTCTTTTGCTCCTGACTGGCGTTGGCTGCTGGATCGTGAAGATAATCCTTGGTATCCAACTGCGAGGCTTTTTCGCCAAAGTCAGCCGGAAAGTTGGCAAGAATTGTTTGAGGAAGTACAGGCGGCTTTGAGTTTATTTGCGATCGCCAATACTGCTAGTTATTCCGAGGATTCTGCCCAGGATCAGCTTGATTTCGTTTCACTAGCAATGACTGCTAATACTAAGCCTGACCTCGATTCTGTGGCTCTCAAAATGACAGGTGCAAGCGTGGTTAAAGAGAGTAAACAAATATTTCTGAGGACGAGCGAAGGGTTAGCGGAACGCTCCACAGCTAAGCAATCGCAGGGGATTGAGACATCGGTTGCGATTGAAACGGGTGGCGAGAATCCGGTTTTTTTAGAGGATTTATTGCGGCAAGCAGAACAGTTAATGGAAACAGGCGATCGGGAAGAGGCGATCGCCCTTTATGAACAGATTATATCTATTGAGCCAAATTGCGTTCAAGCGCGGATTAATTTTGGTTTTCTCAAGCAAGAAAAGGGCGAATTAGACGCAGCTATCCCCCATTACCGAGAAGCTTTAGCTATCGATCCAAATATTCCTCAAACCGCTTACAATTTGGCAAAGATTTTTGAGGAACAAGGTCAAGTGGAAGAGGCGATCGCACATTACGAGCAAGCTCTTGTAGCTCAACCGGATTTCGTGCCCGCACTGATTAATTTAGCCGTGGCGCTGCAAGAAAAAGGTGAACTTTTAAGGGCGATCGAGCTGTACCGACGAGCGCTGGAAATTCATCCGCATAGCTGGGAAGCTTACAACAATCTGGCAACAGTGTTGCAAGAACAGGGCAATTTAGAAGATGCGCTGGAGTATTATCACAAAGCTCTAGAATTGCTGCCGGATTTTGTGGAAGCTATCAACAATTTAGGCAGGACGTTTCTGGAAAAAGGCGCGGTAGAAGATGCGATCGCCTGCTACAGACGAGCGATTCATTTAAGTCCAAATCATGCTAGCGCTCACCTGAATTTATCCTTGGCTTTGCTGTTGATGGGAGATTTGGAAAATGGTCTCGCTGAATACGAGTGGCGCTGGCAAATTAAAGAATTTCACACTGGTCATTCCTGTTTTTTGACGGGGCCGGAAAATACAGTTTCGGCGAGAGAATACCGGCCGCTATGGGACGGTTCTGATTTGGTGGGAAAGACTATTTTGCTGCACGCCGAACAAGGTTTAGGTGATTCGCTTCAGTTTATTCGCTACGCTGCGATCGTCAAAAATAAAGGCGGTAGGGTCATTGTGGGCTGTTACCCGCAATTGCACCGTTTGTTTGCAAGGGTTGATGGCATTGATTTGCTAATAGTTAAAGGCGAGCCACTGCCGGAATTTGATGTGCAAGCGCCGATGTTGAGTTTGCCGTATATTCTTGGTACAAATCTGGAAACAATACCGGCAAATACTGCTTATTTATCTCCGCCAGCGGGTGCTGAATTTGCACTTTTGCCCGATCGCACTTTAAAAGTTGGCATTGTCTGGGCGGGGAATCCAAAACACCGCAAAAACAAGCAGCGTTCGTGCAGTTTAAGTCAGTTTCTGCCGCTTTTGGATGTTTCGGGCGTAAGTTTTTACAGCTTGCAGAAAGAGGTTTCCGAGGCAGATCGCGCGCTGTTGAATCAAACGTCGATCGTAGATTTGAGCCCGCATTTTGGCGATTTTGCCGATACTGCGGCTGCGATCGCCAAACTGGATTTAGTCATTAGTGTCGATACCGCTGTCGCCCATTTGGCGGGCGCTTTGGGCAAACCAGTGTGGATTTTGCTGGCGTTTTCGCCGGATTGGCGGTGGCTGCTGGAGCGTGAAGATAGTCCTTGGTATCCGACGGCGCGGCTGTTCCGGCAGCATCAGCGGGGCGGCTGGGAGAGCGTTTTCGATCGGGTGGCGGAAGCTCTAGGCGCGGTTGCTGCTGCATTTGTGCCGTCGGATGCGGCGGATGCAGAGTTTCGGTTGGGCGTGGATTTGCAGCAGCAAGCCGATTTTGGCGCTGCGATCGAATGTTATGAGCGAGCGATCGCGATCGATCCAAATTATGCAGCCGCTCACAGCAATTTAGGCGTTGTCAAACAACAAGCGGGCAGGCTAACAGAGGCGATCGCGCACTACCGACAAGCCCTAGCAATCGACGGGAATTTGGCGGAAACTGCAAGCAATTTGGGCAGCGCGCTGGCAGAAGCAGGGGAGACTGAAGAGGCGATCGCACAATATGAGCGGGCGCTTTCTTTGAACCCGAATTGCGCGGAAGCGCTGATTAATTTGGGCCTGTTGCGGGAAGAGCAAGGGGATGTGGCAGAGGCTGTAAGCTGCTACGAGCAAGCGATTCAAGTCAATCCTAATTGCGCGGTGGCTTATTTGAATTTGGGAATTGCTTTGGAGACACAAGGGGAGGAAGCGGGCGCGAATTACGAACGGGCGATCGCGAATTACGAACGGGCGATCGCGATCGATCCAAATTATGTGGAGGCCCTGCACAACCTAGCATACGCCTCGATCCGACAGGGCAAAATTGACCGTGCGATCGCATACTACGAGCGATCAACTGCACTGCAACCGGATTTAGCAGAAACTCTGATCGGTTTGGGGAGTTCCCTGCAACAGCAAGACAAGTTAGATGAGGCTCTAGCCGTTTGCCAGCAAGCGATTCAGCAATTGCCAGCCAATGCACAGGCTCGCTGCAATCTGGGAATTGTCCTGCAAAAACAGGGCAAAATTGAAGATGCGATCGGCTGCTATCAGCAAGCTTTGAGCCTGAAACCCGATTTTCCAGAAGCTTTGAACAATCTCGGCAAAGCTTTTGAGGAAGCGGGAAAAATGGCAGAGGCGATCGATTGTTACCGTCGGGCGATCGAACTCAAACCCGGTTATATCAATCCCCTCACCAGTTTGGGAAGTGCTTTGCGCGATCGCGGCCAATTTGTAGATGCTGTCACCTGCTACAGCCAAGCAGTTAAATTCAATGTTGGGAATCCCGAATCTCACCTAAATTTAGGTTTAGCTTTGCTGCTGGCGGGAGACTTTCAGCGCGGTTTTTCCGAGTACGAATGGCGACTCCTAGTTAAAGAAAAACAGTTCCGCTCCCACAACTTTATTCAGCCACTTTGGGATGGTAAAGATTTGGATGGAAAAACTATTTTGCTTTGCCCGGAACAGGGTTTAGGCGATGCAATTCAGTTTATCCGCTACGCAGATTTAGTCAAACAAAAAGGCGGTAGGGTAGTTGTTTGGTGTTTGCCGCACTTGCAGCGCTTGTTTGCACAAGTTTCGGGAATCGATGGGTTAATAGTTAATCCAGAGGATGCGCCGGAGTTTCAAGTTCACGCGCAGCTAATGAGTTTGCCTCACCTTCTGGGAACAACTTTAGAAACTATACCGGCGAAAGTTCCTTATTTAGCTCCGCCGCCCGGTTGGGAATTTACTCTTAATCCAACTACTAATTTGAAAGTAGGGATTGTGTGGTCTGGAAATCCTAAAAATTCCCAAAATAAGGTGCGATCGTTACCCCTAAAATTATTGAGACAACTGTTAGATATTCCCGGAGCCGAATTTTATAGTTTGCAACAGGAAATGACAGCAGACGATCGCGCTTTGTTAGAGCAAATGCCCGTAACAGATTTAAGCTCTTATTTGCACGACTTGGCGGATACTGCGGCGGCAATTTCGGCTTTGGATTTAGTGATTTGTGTAGATACTTGTGTGGCACACTTGGCTGGTGCTTTGGGCAAACCCGTGTGGATTTTGCTCTGTTTGGTGCCGGATTGGCGGTGGATGTTGCAACGCGAGGATAGTCCTTGGTATCCCACGGCGCGGCTTTTTCGCCAGTCTACAGCGGGAGATTGGGAAGGAGTTTTAGAACAAGCTAGTTTGGCGCTCAGAGAAAGAATTTCTCAGCATCAGGAAGCTCAAATACTAATAGAAACTCACCCCCCTGTTGACTTAGCTCAAAAACAGTTTAATTGCGGAAATGTTCTGAAAGCGGAAGGTAGATTTTCTGAGGCGATCGCTTGTTTTAAAAATGCTTTATTTTTGCAGCCTAATTCGATAGAGGCTACCACTAATTTGGCAGTGACACTGCACCAAACAGGCAATTTAGCCGAAGCTGTCACCTATTATCAGCGTGCGATCGAAATCGACCCTAACTGCGCTCAATCCCACAATAACTTGGGTATTTTGCTGCAAGATCAAGGCAATATAATGGCTGCTATATCTTGCTTTCAAAAGGCGATCGCCCTGAATCCGATTTACGTCAAAGCTCTCAACAATCTCGGCGCGATACTCCAGCAGCAGGGCGAGTTGCCAAGTGCGATCGCCTATTTTCATCAAGCACTTTCTGTCAATTCCAATTATGCGCCAGCGCTGGTAAATTTGGGTGCGGCGATGCAAACACAATCTCAGCTAGCCGAGGCTGAACGGCTTTACGAGCGTGCAATTGAAGTAGAACCGCACAATCCTACAGCACACTATCACCTGGGAACGTTATGCTTGGCTGCGGGAAAAATAGAACAGGCAATTTCTAGCTTGGAACGAGCCATATCTTTGAACCCTAATTATCTAGAAGCTATTACTAATTTAGGCAGTGCTGTTGAACAATTAGGAGACGTGAATCGAGCAATATTGTGTTACAATAAAGCTATAGAACTTGATGCAAATTGTGTTAAAGCTCACTTCAATTTAAGCTTAGTCTTGCTGTTGACTGGGGAGTTGCCGCGCGGTTTAGCCGAATACGAGTGGCGGTGGCAAACAGAACAGGCCAAAAAATTGCCACGGTTGAATTTTGATCGACCAGTTTGGGATGGTTCAGATTTGAACGGACAAACTATTTTGCTCCGATCCGAACAAGGTTTGGGCGATGCCATTCAATTTGTGCGATACGCGGCAATTGTGCAGCAAAAAGGTGGCAAAGTAATCATTTCTTGCTATCAAGAACTGAAGCGTTTATTTAAGCAAATTCCTGGGATCGAACAAGTGGCGGTTCGGATGGATGAATTGCCAGATTTCCAAGTGCAAGCACCGCTGATGAGTTTGCCTCATATTCTGGGAACAAATTTAGAAAATATATCGGCAAATGTTCCTTATTTAGCTGCGCCACCGAATTGGCAATTTTCCCTAAATTTTGATCGCAATTTCAAAGTGGGGATTGCGTGGGCGGGAAGTTCGGAACATTTTAAGGATTTTCAGCGATCGAGCGATTTAAGCTATTTTCTGCAATTGTTAGATATTCCCGGTGTAAGTTTTTACAGTCTTCAGAAAGAAGCGTCGGCGGAAAATCGTACTTTGTTAACTCAAATTCCCGTGATAGATTTGAGCGACAATTTGAACGATTTTGCCGATACTGCGGCGGTGATATCGCAACTAGATTTAGTAATTTGTGTGGATACTGCTGTCGCGCACTTAGCCGGTGCTTTGGGTAAACCAGTATGGATTTTGCTGTGTTTTATGCCGGATTGGCGGTGGATGTTGGAACGCGAAGACAGCCCTTGGTATCCGACTGCGCGGCTGTTTCGGCAGCAAACACCGGGCGATTGGGTGGGAGTATTCGATCGGGTAAAAATAGCTTTGCAAGAGAGGGCGGGCACGGGGGCACCGCCCCTACAATCTACTCGTTCCCAGGCTCAGACTGGGAACGCAGAGCCCGAGGCTTCGCCTCGATTTTATTTATCGCCCGCACAGGTACAATTTCACATAGCAAAGGCCTTAGAAAAACAAGGTAAAAAAGCAGAGGCAGCCGCTCGTTACGAACAAGTAATTGCCGCCTCACCCAGCCACGCAGAAGCCCACAGTTATTTAGGTTATCTCAAACAGGAAAACGGGCAAATAGCCGAGGCTATTTCGCACTACAAACAAGCGCTAGAAACCAATCCCAACCTGAGCGAAACCAACTTATACTTGGGTTCTGCCCTCGAAGAACAGGGACAAGTCGTAGAGGCGATCGACTTTTATAATAAAGCAATTCAACTACGTCCCAACTCGCCAAATTGGCGCTTGAGACTAGCATTAGCTTTGCTTTTAACTGGGAATTTTGATGCGGGTTTTGCAGAGTACGAATCGCGCTGGGAAACTCAACAATTGGATCAGCGCTCTTTTGAGCAACCACTTTGGGACGGATCTGATTTGCAGGGAAAAACAATTTTATTGCACCCCGAACAAGGTTTTGGCGATACGATACAATTTATCCGCTACGCGCCTTTAGTTAAGCAAAAAGGCGGCCAAGTTGTTGTTGCTTGTCATGTCTTGCTAAAGCGTTTATTTGAAGGAATTGCCGGAGTCGATCGAGTAGGAGTCAGGCCGAGCGATTTGATAGATTTTCAAGTGCAAGCCCCCCTGCTAAGTTTGCCGCGAATTCTGGGAACGACTTTGAAAAATATACCGGCGAATATTCCTTATTTAGCTCCACCACAGGATTTTAAATTTTCCATAGAGCCGAACAATAAACTAAAAGTAGGTATTGTGTGGGCGGGCGGCCCGCTGCACCGCCATAATCATCGGCGATCGTGTAAATTGAGCGATTTTGTGAATTTTTTAGATGTTCCGGGAGTGAGTTTTTACAGTCTTCAGAAAGATTTGTCAGCGGGCGATATTACTTTATTAAATCAACAGCAAATTGAAGATTTGAGCGAATATTGCGTCGATTTTGCCGACACCGCAGCAATTATTTCGCAGCTTGATTTAGTAATTTGCGTAGATACTTCTGTGGCACATTTAGCCGGTGCTTTGGGCAAACCAGTCTGGATTTTGCTGTCTTTTGTTCCCGATTGGCGCTGGATGCTCGATCGCGAAGATAGCCCTTGGTATCCCTCTGTGCGTCTGTTTAGGCAGCAAAAAGCCGGTGATTGGGATGGAGTGTGCGATCGTATAAAAGCAGCCTTGCTAGAGAGGGCGGGCACGGGGGCACCGCCCCTACAATCTACTCGTTCCCAGACTCAGCCTGGTAACCCAAATTCTGATACTCCGCCTCAAATCCAACCCCCACAAACTCCCCCACAAATTACAGGAATCGGCATTAGTTGGCCGCTCAGCATCACCAGCGGTTGGGGAATTTACGGCCTGAATTTAACACTACAACTGCTACAAAATCCCGCCTGGGAAGTTGCACTTTTAGCACCGCCATCAATCACCTCACAATCGATGAATCCGCTGCATAAATCGCTGTTATTACCTGTAATTGAAAAGCATAAAACTTTTCAGGAATTAGTTGCAGCTAATTCCGACAAACAAATCAGTTGTAATTTTCCCGTACTTTACGCTTTGGGGAATAATTTAGCATCGTCTGGAGTTGAGAATCAAATTACCAGTCCTTGTCAAATAGGAGTCATATTTTTTGAAGACACGCGAATTACAACAGAAGCACTAGAAACAGCCAAAAAATATAGTGTGATTGTCGCCGGTTCCAACTGGAATGCCGATGTTTTGAGAAGCTGTGGCTTGACTAATGTGGCGATGGTACATCAAGGAATTGACCCAACAATTTTCCATCCTGCACCCAAATCTAATCTATTTGGCGATCGCTTCGTCATCTTCTCTGGCGGCAAATTGGAATATCGCAAAGGTCAAGATATTGTAATTGCCGCTTTCAAACGATTTCGCGCCAAACATCCAGAGGCTTTGTTACTAACAACATGGCACAACTTCTGGCCTCAGTATATGTTAGGAATCGAACAAACCGGAAACGTTGCCGGACTTCCCAATATCAACCGCGATGGAAGTTTAGGAATTTCCCAATGGTTAGCAGCTAACGGTTTGCCCGTTGACTCTTTTATCGACATCGGCTTAATTCCGAATCACCTCACCGGACAAATTTTGCGAGAAGCCGACTGCGCTGTTTTCACCAACCGCTGCGAAGGCGGCACTAATTTAGTCGCGATGGAAAGTATGGCCTGCGGAATTCCGACTATTTTATCAGCAAATACTGGTCATTTAGACTTGATATACAGCAACATTTGCTATCCTTTATCGAGTCAAGGACGAGTTAAACCGACTGCTCATTTTTCCGGTGTAGAAGGTTGGGGAGAGTCAGAGGTTGAAGAAGTTGTCGAGGCTTTGGAACAAGTTTATACTAATCGCGAACAAGCGAAAAGTCGCGGTTTAGCTGCGGCGAATTTTATGCTTGATTGGACTTGGGAAAAACAGGTTAAGCGTTTTCTTGATGTGATACTCAATGTGAGATAAGACGGCGGTTGAAACCGCGTCTACACAAACGAAGTCCGCCTTCGCGGACTAAAGAATAAAGGGGGGTAAAAAGCCAAAATTTGGTATTGTTACAGGTAATCTGCCGCACTTAATATTATTTCAACTTTTGAAACCACACTCCTGTTTCATCAATTGTATGCAGAGAAAATGACTCGCCTTTCATCCTCTCAAAATCGTGTACTGCTTGCTTGCAGCCCTCCCAGTGTCCGTAATCATCAACTTGAATAAAACCATTAGAAATCACGCTGTCATAAAGCGTATTAAATATATCCATTGTTGACTCGTACCAATCTCCATCAGCGTGCAGAAATGCTATACTTCCTATTGCTGACTTGTATTTGGGTAAAGTCTGGGCGAATAATCCCTTAACCGGTACAACAATATCTCTAACTTGCAGTAATTCACAGATTTTATCCAAATTTTCACTAATTGAAGCTTTGAGAGTTCCTTCGCCAAAACCGGTGAGATTTGCAGGTATTCCCTGATGTCGATCGATCTCCGTAGGTGCCGGCATTCCTTCAAAGGTATCAAAAGCATACAGCACTCTCGGACGGCGACTGTAATGTTTAATTACAAATGCCATTAAGGCTGCCGATCCGCCTTTACAAGTTCCACATTCTACAAAATTTCCCGGCACATCTTCCACACATATTTGCTTTGCCAAACAATAAAGAGAAAACAGTCTCGATTCGCTAAGTAGCGTATAGGGGCGAACCGTTGACAAAATATTTTTAAAGTTGGTAGGAAAAGTTTGCGGTGACGATTTGCTGCTTTGAATAATGGTCTGTGATTTTTGCTGTTGTAACGTTGGCATTTTTTGTTTAGGAAACTCTTTGCTAACGGGCATACCGCTGACTGAATAACCTTGCAAATGTGCTGGCAACTCCCAGGAAATATTGGGGTCTGGTTGATGTTTTACAGGCTCGACATTGCCCCGCCAAGCAGCACCCATAATTTGCATTGTTTGATAAATTACTGTATTCCATCCCCTTTCTTTCAAGTAATCTAAACCTTTAGCAACATCGGGAGCAACTAAATCGTGAAATAAAATTATCGCATCTGCCTCGGCAAATTTTTCACTGACAATTGCGTCATTTAACGGCCCCGCTCCTCCGTGTTCTCCGTCAATAAAAATTAACGACCATTTGCGGTTGAATTGAGTGGCAAATTCTTCGACTCTTTGGGGGCTGTAGCCAGGTATTAGCTCGACTGATGTTTGAACGCCAGACGCATTTAGAGCGCCTTGAATTGAATCGATGACGCTTTGTCTGATGTCTTCTCTTTCTAATAGCGGATCGACGACATCTAAGGCAACTCCTGCGAGGGCTAAATGACAGGCTGACCAACCCAGCCAGCAGCCGATTTCTAATGCTTTTTTACCTTTGAATTGCAGAGCAGTATTGTAAAGAATGTGTGCTTCGTCGCGATTCAAAAACCCGATGAATGGATGGCGCCGGTCTGCATACCAATTATGCGGGATTTCCCGGCGCAAATAAGGCCAATTACTCGCATTTGGATCGGCAACAATCATATTGGGAAAATAGGAGTCAGGTATAATTATTTGGAATCCTGGGGAAATATAATCCCCTGGTTGTAATAAATTATTTTTGCTAAGTTCAGGTTGTTGGTAAGTCATTTTGGGTTCTTGAAATATTTGTATTGCTTCCTGTTTTTTAGGTTGATAACGGACGCTAATTTCCAGTATATCGCCATCAGTTGCCATCAATTGTACTCGGTCAAACTGCTGGCGGCCAGCTAAATGCAAAATGCCGATCGCCTCCTGCGGCAAGTACGGCTCCACAAAACAGCCTCGCTGCTTGTCCCAAACCGGAAAACCGTTGAATATCCAATTGCACCAAGCTGGGAGCATTTCAGTGAAATTGAATAATTCACCACTGTAAACAGCTAGGTTTAGGGCAAATTGATCTGTCATGACACAGCCGGATTTTTGCAATCCTCGATCTAGTTTTTCCGCCCATATTTCCCAGTGCAAAGCATCTTTTCGGAGAGCAAAAACTCCGGCATTTAAGATAGGATAACTGTATAATTGATTGGCAACTTCTTCACCAAAGTTAGCTTCGTATTGCTGATAAACCCACTGCCAAAACTGAGGAAGTTGCCCGTACTGCTGCAAGCTCGCCCTGTGAACTTCGGGAACAATTGCCAGTCCCCGGCGCGATGCTCCTTCAACAAACAAATCAATGGCTCTCCAGTCTTGAACCCAAGCATCTGCATCAATCCAAAGGTATATATCAAAATTGGGAAAGTATTTTCGCAAACAAGGTCTAACTAATAGTCCTTTTAAATGTTCGGGAGCTTCATTTTTGCCGGGAAAGTCAAAGTCCCAATCGGGCTTTTGAATGATATTAACTTGTGTTTCCAGCCACTGCAACTGTTCGGGAGTGCAGCCGAGATCGAAAAAGCCGATCGCCACATTAGCCCCCTCTGGTTTTTCTCGCACCGATAAAATAGTGCCTCGCACCAGTTCAAAGTAATTTGCATCGGCGGCCGTGATGATGATAATCTGCATAAATATAGGATTTCTGGTTAAGGAATGGGCGTTGGGGAATGGGCATCGGGCATTGGGCATCGGGCATTGGGCATTGGTTATTTGTTATTTCATAATTGCTCATTCTTCCTTCTTCCTTCTTCCTTCTTCCTTCTTCCTTAAATTATACTATTGAGGAGGACTTATGAAAAACTACAAAGGGAAAGTTTATCTAGTTGGTGCGGGGCCGGGAGATTGTGACTTGATGACAGTGCGATCGCAAAAACTGCTATCCCAAGCCGAAGTCTTAATCTACGACGCTCTCATCGATATCCCCCAACTCGAATTAATCCCAGCAACTTGTCTCAAAATCGAAGTCGGAAAACGCGGCGGCAAACCATCGACTCAACAGCAAGAAATCAACCGTTTGCTGGTAGAACACTGCAAGTTAGGCAAACAAGTAATCCGCCTCAAAAGCGGCGATCCGTTTATTTTTGGTCGCTCCAGTTCGGAAATTCAAGCATTGATCGCAGCGGGCTGCGAGTTTGAAGTAATACCCGGAATTTCATCAGCATTAGCCGCACCTTTACTAGCAGGAATTCCCCTGACAGATCCGGTGATGAGCCGCTGTTTTGCAGTAATGAGCGCCCACGAGCCGGATGCTCTGGAATGGGAAGCATTAGTGCAGATAGAAACTTTGGTAATATTGATGGGAGGGCGAAATCTGAGCGAGATAGTCTGGCAATTGCAAAAGCACGGACGATCGCCCAAAACTCCGATCGCAATTATCCGAGATTGCGGCCGCCCCGAACAGCAAATCTGGCTCGGCACTCTCTCCGACATCGTACAGCAAACAGCAGGTCAATCTCTGTCGCCTTGCGCGATAATAATTGGGGAAGTAGTCAGATTGCGCGAATATTTAATCCAGCCAGAAAGCACAAACATGAGCGATACATTAGTCACCGCTAACCACAGCCAATTGCCGCTAGCAGGAAAAACCATTTTAGTCACGCGATCGGCTTCTCAGTCGGCTGAATTTAGCGATCGACTCCAGCAACAAGGAGCCCGCGTTATCGAAATGCCCGCCTTGGTAATTGGGCCACCTTCGAGTTGGGAACCATTAGACAGCGCGATCGCACAATTGTCAAGCTTTCACTGGTTAATTCTTACATCTCACAACGCTGTAGACTGCTTTTTTCAACGATTGCAAGCAAAAGGCAAAGACGCCCGCAGCTTGTTTGGCATTAAAATCGCAGTTGTCGGGAAAAAAACAGCAGAAAGTTTGCGATCGCACTCTCTAAAACCAGACTTTATCCCCCCCAACTTTGTCGCCGATTCCCTAGTCGAGAACTTCCCCGACAACTTGCAAAACTGCAAAATCCTATTTCCCAGAGTAGAAAGCGGCGGCAGAGAAGTTTTAGTTAAAGAATTTACCGCCAAAGGAGGGCAAGTAATAGAAGTGCCAGCTTACCAATCTTGCTGTCCCGAAACTATCGACCCCATCGCCCTCTCCGCACTCGAAAATCAAGCCGTAAATATCATAACTTTTGCAAGTTCCAAAACCGTTCAAAATTTTTGCAAGCTCATAGAACCAAGCCCGGAATTGTCCCGATCTCAGGATTGGCTAACAAATGTTTGCATCGCTTCCATCGGGCCGGAAACTTCTAAAAGTTGCTATAATTTATTGGGTAAGTTAGATGTGGAAGCCAAAGAATATACCTTAGATGGATTGACTGAGGCGATCGTTGAGTGGGTGGCAGTATATCAAAAATTACCCGGCGGTTGAAACCGCGCAATTTACGGGGACACTAAAAAATCACTCGGCGGTTGAAACTGTGGCTACAAAAACTTTCGTCCGCGCAACGCGAAACTAAGAAGGGGAGATAAGCTGCCAAAAGGTTGTAAGATAATTAGGAGGAAACATGACTACAAAAGAACAGATTCTTCAAGAATTAGATCGAGTCCCCGAATCCGCAATGGAAGAAGTGCTTGAGTTTGTCCTCACTTTACAGACAAAGCACAGCACTCAAACCCAAAAAAGCGATGTTTGGAAAGCCTATTTAGCATCTAAAAAAGAACGAGAGGAGGTTTACCGTCGCCTTGCAAACTCCTAAATTTATATCTTTAGAGGAAGTGCTAGAACTTCATGACGACCAAATTTCTAGCTTTGGCGGCACTTCCGGCGTTAAAGACGAAGGTTTGTTAGAGTCGGCTTTGGCTCAACCGCAAGCAACTTTTGGCGGTCAATTGTTGCATCCGACAATTGCCGCACAAGCTGCTGCTTATCTCTACCACATAGCGATGAATCATCCGTTTATTGACGGTAACAAGCGATCGGCTTTTGCGGTGATGGATACCTTTTTGCGTTTGAATGGTTGCGCTCTGAATTTGACGGACGATGAAGTATTTGATTTAGTTATGCGAGTCGCACGGGGAACCATGACTAAGGAAGAACTAACCACCGAGTTCGAGTCATGTATTTTTGAGCTTTAATAAGTAAGTTGGGCAGCCTTCATTGAGATTAAGTAAGGTGCGGCGTACTCACGCTACATTGAAATAGCGAATCGCGGAACAAAAAAGCGAGTAAAATTATCACTAAAGAACAAAGCCGATCGCATCAAGCGTCAAATCACCAATAAAACTAAAAACAAAAAAGCACAAACCGCCGATCGCCCTTTCTTCCCGAAATCCCGCTACCCAACTACTAATTAGCAATAGCCATGAATATAAATTTTTCTCGTTACGACACCTTAACCACCCTGCTAGCAGGAACTACCGCAGCCTTAACTATAGTCATCAGCCAGCCCGCTCACGCCAAAACTCCCCAAGACGTCGCCAACATTGCCGGGCCGCTGACAGTACAAATCAACAGTTCCCTAGGAGACGGTTCAGGTGTAATTATTGCCAAAAACGGCAAAACTTACACAGTTTTAACAGTCAACCACGTCGTAGAAAAAGCAGACGTAAAATACACCGTTCGCACGTCGATCGGCAAAAACTATCAAGCAACCGCAGTCACCCGCTTGCAAACAGCCACAACAGATCCGGATTTAGCCGTAGTCAAATTTGAAAGCCCCGAAGAATATCCAGTCGCGACGATCGCAGATTCCGATTTAGCCGTCATCGGCACTCAAATCTTCGTTTACGGCTATCCCGCTACCGGCGGACTTTTCGGCGCCGAACGAGAACCCGAACTCTCTCCCGGACTCGTTACCAGCCGCCCGCGCAACCGCCCGGAAGGTTACACTTTGCGGTATCAAGCCGTAACTTGGAGCGGCATGAGCGGCGGCCCTGTTTTTGACTCCGAAGGCCGAGTCATCGGTTTACACGGACAAGGGGAATTCGGTTTTGCTCAAACCAGTTCCGGCGAAGTCGCCCCGATTAAAACTGGATTTAATGCAGCAGTTCCAATCAATACATTTATCGCGAAGCTAGTGGCGGCGGGAATGAACAAATCCGAGTTGAAAGTAGACAATACTCCTGCAACGATCGGCCCCGTATCCACCATCAATCCGCAAGATGCCCAAGCCTATTATTTTCGAGGACTTTCGCTGTTAGATCGAGGAGATGCTTGGGAGGCGATCGCCGATTTCAACAGAGCACTGGCTTTCAAGCCAAAATATACCCCTGAATTGTATTTTAATATCGGTAATGCCCGCACTTTCATCACCGCCGGCTTGCCCAAACCCGAAACCACCCGCGGCCCAGACCCTATTCAAGCGTATACGCTGGCGATCGATGCCAATCCCGGTTTTGCCGACGCTTACTACAACCGAGCTTTAGCTTACCTGGACAACAAAGACCAACCGAAAGCAATTGCCGACTTTGAAAAAGCAGCAGAACTTTACAAGCAAGGCGGAAGAACCAGCGCCTATCAAGACGCGCTCAACAGAATCAAACAATTGCAGTAGAATTATAAGTTAAGAGTTAAGAATTAAAAATGGAATTATTCCATTTTTAATTCTTAATCTACTTTGTACAAACAGCAGGTAAATAACTATGACTGCTATAACCTTAAACCTCAACTCCATAATTAAACTAACTTCCGAACAATTTTACCAACTGTGCGAAGAAAACCCAGATTTAAAATTAGAACGCAGCGCTAACGGAGAATTAATCGCCATGCCGCCAACCGGAGGAGAAACAGGGAAACGCAATGTAAAATTGACTACACAATTGGATGTGTGGAACGAACAAACCGAACTCGGCGAAGTATTTGATTCCTCCACAGGATTTACCCTTCCCAACAAAGCCGATCGCTCTCCCGATGCTTCTTGGGTAGAAAAATCCCGCTGGTCAGCTTTAACGCCCGAACAAAGAGAAAAATTCATCCCGCTTTGTCCCGATTTTGTCATTGAATTAGTCTCGCCCAGCGACAGTTTGAAAAAAACCCAGGACAAAATGCAAGAATATATGCAAAATGGCTGCCGTTTGGGTTGGTTGATTAACCGCAAAAAACGGGAAGTTGAAATTTATCGCCTCGGTCAAGAAGTGGAAGTCTTACAATCTCCTCTCACCCTTTCTGGGGAAAATGTTTTGCCGGGATTTGTTCTAAATTTGCAAAAAATCTGGAATTAGTAAATTCAAATTATGGTTCAAACAATTCAAGCTAAAAATGTCACATTA
Source organism: Microcoleus sp. A003_D6 (assembly GCF_036702825.1). Taxonomy (NCBI): domain Bacteria; kingdom Bacillati; phylum Cyanobacteriota; class Cyanophyceae; order Oscillatoriales; family Microcoleaceae; genus Microcoleus; species Microcoleus sp. A003_D6. Next base: position 25,692 of record NZ_JAUBWA010000033.1, read on the forward strand.
GAAGAATTAAAAACGCTTTTTGACCTGCAACTTGTCACAGACGACCAATTCTTCAGAGAATGGCAAGACGAGTTGCCGGAAATTACCGACTTTCAAAAACGACAGCTAGATCAGATTAAAGCGGGTTACTTCAACTTGTTGGAGTATCCGCCGATGCTGGAAAAAACCATCAGTTTGTCGATCGTCTCTCCGCTGTTATTTGCTGGCGAGTTTTACCTGCATCCATTTTATATTAAACCGGAAAAATCTGTCGAATTTTCCGAAGAAGATGAAGGAGTTCTCATCAAAGGCAGCCTCGACACTTTAGTTTTAAAAGACCAGTTGTGGCTGATGGTAATCGAATCGAAACGAGTTTCATTTTCGATCGAAGCGGGATTGGCGCAAATCTTAGCTTATATGCTGGCAAATCCCAACCCGGACAAACCTAGTTACGGCATGATTGCTACAGGCGGCAATTTCATCTTTGTTAAATTAGTGAAAGGAGAATCACCTCGATATAGCACATCTAAGGGGTATCTTACCCGGAACCCCGGCAACGAACTTTATGATGTACTCCGCATCCTCAAACGGCTGACTCAATTAGCAATTAGTCAGTAGTTATTGGGCATGGGGGATTGGGCATTGGGCATTGGGCATTAATCTTCCCTCTTCCTTCTTCCTTCTTCCTTCTTCCTTCAGAATTACCACGGCGAACCGATCATTGTAAAAGCAGCCCAATAATAAGGATGCGACAAATTTCGATCGCCCCTGGCGGCCAACTCCGACGGTAAAGGCAGAGCTTGATTGTTGCCCGATCGCATCAAATAACCGTCTTGCAACCGCACTTCACCCCGCAGCATCGCCAACTGCGCTTGCCGCAAAGCCTCAGCCTTAATCGGCGCCGTGCGCAACTGCTGGTAAAACTCAGTCATCAGCCCCAAAGTACCGACATCGCTGACATACCACAAACTCGCCAAAGCCGATTTTACCCCCGCGTGCACCGCCAACCCCGCAAACCCCAACTCAGCTTGTTCGTCTCCCACCGCCGTAGTACACGCACTCAAAACCAACAACTCCACCTGCGGGTTAGATAACTTCAACTGATCCAACTGATTCAACCGCAACTTAGTATCCCAAAACTGAATGTAAGAATTTTCGGCCCCCCCAGGCTGAAAATCGCCGTGAGTAGCTAAATGAATAATTTTGTATTGCGGTTGATTGCGCTTATCCTTCAAATTTGCCAAAGTAAAAGCTTCATTGAGAAAAGACGAACCCGGCCAAATCTTGCCCACAATTGTCGATATTTCCAGCGGCACCGCAGGCAAAGGATTTTGATCGTATTTGGCAGGAAAATTCGACGCACCCATCGCCAAAACTTCAGAACCCTTAACATCGGCATAGCGAGTATCAGTTAAACTCAAACTCGGAATCAGCCCCAAACTGTACTTTTCTACCAAAAACTGCTTGCCGTCGTAAAGAGCAGCCAAAGGCAAAGTCCGCAAACCCGCATCCATCGAAAACACCAAAGTGTCAATCTTGTTAGCCTCCAATTCCGGTTGCAGCGGTGCAATTAACCACTCGTAAAGTTGTTTTGCTGGTTCCTGGTAATCAGAACCAGTCAATCTCCTGGGAGTTCTCACAGCATTAGTGAATTCTTTAGCAACTTGCAGCACTGTCTCGCGGCTTGCAGGCACGCTTTTAAAAACATTTTTGCCGTCTGGCAATAACAACACAAGTTCTAAATGTTTCTCTTTCGCCCACACGTAAACGATCGCGGGTTTAACTCCCGTCAAGCGATTGACGCTGCTGAGAGTATCTCGAATACTTTGCTGGGTGACTGACTTTTCAGTGAGATTGCCGCCAAAGTAACGTTCAAATTCCCGGCCCTGAACTCTATCCCTTTGCTGCACTGCGTCGATCGGATTTATTTGCCCGATCGAACCCGATCGAGAAATCTCAGGAACCCTCGCATTCCCGATACTTTCTGCTGTTACCGCACTCCCGGGCTTCTGTGCCGTTGCCCCCCCGCTGCCGTTTTCTGTCCCCACAGGCGCACCCTGATTGTCTTTTAACACCGACTGCGACAGCAGTACCGAGCCGGCGGCCACAGTCTGGTTCGACCCCGCATCAACAGACGCAGCAGCAGGTTCTGACGAGACATTTGCGGTACTGCCAGGCGGCGCAGACGCGGAGGAGGCGAGACTGACCGGAGTCACAATTTGTTGAGAACTGCCTGTAGTTTTCAGTTCCACGCTGTTGGTAGTTGATACCGCAGTTGGCACGCTCAGCAGCGGCCCGATCGCAGTTGAGGATGTGGCAGTGTTCGACTTCGAGTTTCCCGTCTCAACAGTCGCAGTCGTGCAGTTTCCTAACGGGCAAGCACTTTGTAGCAGAGTCTGCGAACCCGATCGAACCAGCCCCTCTGTAGAAATGCTGACGCTGGCGCGATCGGCAGCCGTTCCTGTTCCCGCAGCCCGAAACGCTCCCCCAGCCTCGATTGCCACATCGCCGCCCGTATTGCCGCGAGCTTTGATCGAAACAACTTCAACATCTTTCTGCCCGGTAATCTTGCTCGAACCAGCTTTTCCCGATTGCGAACTCGAATTGATCACCCCTGTAACGATCGGGCCCGGCGCTGTAATCGAGATATCTCCGCCAGTTTTAGAGCCGAAAGCATCGACGTTGCCCGCTGCTACCGCACCGGCGCTGCGGATGTTGATATCGCCCGCCGCCCCGGAAGCCGATCGAGATGAAACCGTACCAGCAGTCAAGTTGCCCTGACTGCTAGTGATGTTAATCCCCGCATTCGAGGTAATGTCTCCGACGTTCACAGTACCGCCCATCAGAGCGATCGAGGCGTTATCAGTGCCGACGATCGCACCCGTTGCCACGATCGCGCCGGGGCCATTGGGCGATCGAATCGTCGTGGGGTCTTGAAATGTCACCGCCGGCGTTGAATTTGGCGCTGTTGTTGCCCCAGCAATAGTTATCAGCCCGCTGCCGTCAGCGCGCCCGATCGCGATCGAACCAAAGCCGTTCCGCAGCGAGTTCAATTCCGCAGCAGTCAAATCCAAAGCTTCAGTCTCAGCAGCACCGGCAACAGCAATATTTTGAGCCGGATCTGTCGGTTGCAGCACCAGATTGCCGTTGCTGGCGATCGAATTACTGTCGCCCGTCAAGTCAATTTCGTTACCTGTCAGGGTAATATTTCCCCCTGTTTCCTCCCCGCCAGCTTGGATCGAGCCGGCAATAACCCCGCCGGGGCCAGTCAGCGTCACGTTGCCCGCGCGATCGCCCCTCGTGTCGATCGCCCCTGCACTCACCGTGCCCTCTGCGGTAACGCTAACATCTCCCGCCTCCGAGCGTGCCGCTTTGGAAGAATTGACAGAAGTGTTGATGGTGGGGGCAGTTCCTGTACGTAGCTGACCGGTTGTGACATTGCCCGCTGTACTGGCGATGCGAATTTCTTGATTGTTGGTAGTGATATTTCCGGTGCGGATATTGCCGTCACCTTTGAGAGTAATTGAGGCATTGTCGGCAAGAGTCAGGGAACTTGTGGTAGTGATTGTTCCCAAACCCGCCGGCGATTGAATAATTAGCGGGTCATAAAAGGTAAAATCGTTGGCAATCAGAATCGAACCGGTACCGTTGCTGCGGCCGATCGTAATTCCAGCAAACCCATTTTCCAAACTTCCGAGGTCGTTTGCCGTGAGATTCAAATAAATATTAGTGCCAACATCTCCAGAACCGGCGATCGCAATATTTTGACCTGGACTCCAAGGTTGCAGTACCAAAAAGCCAGTACCGCTGACCGAATTTTTGTCACCTTTGAAATTAATTTCATTACCCGTCAAAGTAATGTTTCCCGAACCCCCTGCGAGCGAGCTCACTCCCAGAACGCTTCGAGCCGTCAAAGTTACATTCGCAGCCGATTTAGAACCGCTGGCATCAACTTTTTGGGCCGTTACGTTCAGCCCTTCGAGCAAAATATTCCCGCTGCTGCCGGTGCTGGGATTGGATGAAGAAATATTGTTTGCAACAGTCGAACCCGGACTAATCAAACTAATATTTCCGCCGTTACTCGACAAATTGCCCGCAGTAATTTGACTTCCCTCCAGGGCGATCGCACCGCCAGCCGTGCTAATTGTATCTCCAGAATTCATCGAAAAAACACCCGCGCCGCTGCGATCGGCATCTGCTCTGAATGTTACCGAACCAGTAGTTGTTTGAAAGCTCAACTGATTGTCCGCCAAATCAGCAATTGTAATATCGTTGAGCGCTTCGAGAACCACATTTGCCGTCGCCGACATACTTTCCAAAGCTCTAGCCGAAATTGTCAGCGTTGGCTCAGAATTGTTTTGCTGTCCTGTCTGAGTTCCTGTTGCCAAAATATTATTGTTGGCAATTATTTCCGCATCGCCCGCACCTTCTGGGGAATCTGTAATTAAAATATTTTCTGGATCTAGCAGCAAAGTCCCCAAACCGTTTGTCCCGGAGGTATCGACAGTACCGTTAAAAATCAATCTTTGCTTGCCGGAAACTTCCACAAATCCGCCAACACCTGCGGTTCCCGTTGCAGAAACGCCATTCGCGCTGATGCTGCCCAAAAATGCTGTTGTGTTGTCCGCCCAGACAAAAACTCTGCCGCCGTTACCTGATTCAGTTGCGTTGGCGGCGATCGAGCTTTTGCCATCCACGTAAGTCATTGTTGCATTCGGCACACTTCCCTCGCCTCGGTAATCTCCCCCGATCCGCACCGTTCCGCCGCCGTCCGGCCCCGAAGCCTCAATCTTCGCTCCAAACAGCCCTACCTTGTCGCCCAACACGTTGACGCTTCCTCCCGCGCCCCCCCTGGCAGACACGTCCGCATCACCCGATACCAGCGCAGTTCCAGCACCTACCGGCACTGTGATACCGCCCGTCAGCACGACTTCACCGCGATCGTTCGCAGTTATACCCGTAGCGTCAGCCACGCCGGGCCCCGACAGCAGCCGAGGCAAACTCTGGGGAGAGAAGGGAACAGCTTCCGATCCCGACACTCCCGCAGCCGGAGAAACTTCTAAATTCAGCAAAAGTCCGTTTTGACTCAACCGCACCAGATTTTTGCCCGGGACAGCGACCACAGTAATCTGACCGCCAGGGGCTGAAAGTTGCCCCGTACTGATAACCGTGCCGCCCATCAAAGTCAAATTTTGCCCAGTTCCGACAGCCAAGTTACCGGCATTGACGATACTCCCGGACTGTGGCCCAAAAGCAAAAGTATTCGGCCCTCCGACTAAAGCCGCGTAGTCGTTCGCGCCAGTACCGTTAAACCAGCCGCTGTCAAAACCGATACCGGTAGCGGTGGTAGCAAAAAAAGACCCGGACACGTCGAGTCGGGCATTCGTTCCGAAAATAATCCCTGCGGGGTTCATTAGGAACAAGTTAGAATTGCCGCCGCTAACTTGAATTAGACCGTTAATTAAGGAAGCGTCGCCGCCGACAACGCGGCCGAGGATATTTTTAATGCTTGGGTTGGAGATGAAATTGGCAGTTTCGCCAGAATTCAGATTGAACCGAGTAAAACTGTGGAACAGATTTGCTCCGTCTCCCGAGGGAGTGCCGCCTTTAATGTCGTAGCGAGGGGGCTGCCCTGTGCGTGGCCCTGGGTTGACGGCGGTTCCGGTGCCGTCTGGGGCTGGAACAATAGATTGTGCCGCAGCAATTTGAGATTGGGGATAAATTGACAATATCACCCATCCGCTGGTGTTTTCTTTGAGAAACGGCAGGTTGGGGGAAAAATCTAATATCCAAAATCCGGCAATGGGAATTGCTGCCAGAATCGATCGCACAGCACGTTGAGCATTCATAAGTTTGCCTCGATCTAGACCTTGATTCGAGTTTTAAATTGAGATTTTAGGTAAAAAAGAGTCGATCGCACCCCAATGCTGACACTTCCTAACGCTAGTTCTCGATCGCAAATTTCAAATTTTAAGTCTAATTTTGATTGTGTCACCAACATAGCAAAGACTGACAGCAAGTGTCGAAACACAGTTCCGTTTAAACAGAGAAAATTATGAGCGATCGAATTGTGCGCGCGATCGGTTTAACTGGGGGCATCGCCACCGGTAAAACCGCTATATCTAATTATCTGGCAGATTCCTGTGGATTTCCGATTTTAGATGCCGATATTTACGCCCGCGAAGCGGTGAACCCCGGTTCGCCAATACTCGACTCTATTGTAGAACGATACGGTGCCCTTATTTTGCTCCCCGACGGCAATTTAAATCGGCCCGAGTTGGGAAATATTATTTTTTGTAACGCAGCCGAACGGCAGTGGTTGGAACAACAGATTCACCCTTATGTGCGCCGCCGCTTAGTTGAGGCAACTCAAAGCTGCATTGCTGCATCGAGTTTGGACGCGCAAAACACATTGACTGTGGTTTTGGTAGTGCCGCTGCTGTTTGAAGCTAACATGACTGACTTGTGTACAGAAATTTGGGTGGTGTACTGTTCGCCCGAAGTGCAGTTAGAACGGCTGATGCAGCGAGACGGCTTGAGTTGCGATCGAGCACAGGCCCGTATTAACACTCAGTTGCCGCTAGCTCAAAAGTGTCAAAAAGCTGATTTTGTTTTGGATAACTCGTCAACCCTCGACTCGCTGTTCGTGCAGGTAAATGCGATTGTCGAGTCTTAAATAATTCAATAGACCTCTTGCAAAAATCCTTTCATCAATTGATGGAACGGGCTCTCCGGCCCGTTCCACAAGAGTTATTTTTTCTTGTGGGATGGGCCGGAGAGCCCGTCCTAATTATTTTTGCAAGAGGTCTAATGAGACTGTTGGTTGAGCGAAAGCGAAACCCAACCTAAGAGATATTCGCCAATCATAATTTGTTGCAATAGTAACAAATTATGAAGGTAATCTGAAGACTTAAAAAAATTTACAAATTACGATAAGCTGTTGTGCATTTAAATTGTATATTTCGAGTCCCGATCGAACAATCGTCAAATCCTCTCCCCCTCTCCCCTTCTCCCCCTCTCCCTCTCTAATACCACAGGCAATCTAGATGCAACACAGCTTAATTGTCCCACTTTTTTGAAGGTTTTTCAGGATTAAAGATGTTTAATCTTGCCTGCTACCTGCTGGCGGGTGACTTGAACCTACAAGTTACTGGCAACTCAAATGGGGGTAAAGCCCCTCAGTTAGGAAATATTTCCAAATTGCCGATGGCATCAATTACCGATCGGTAATTCTGCAAAAATTTCAAATTTTTACCCTGATAGCAGGGTACAGGGTGCGTATCAAGAAGTGGAAACTACAAACACCAAACTTTATGATGCGCGTTTACTCTTCTATCGTGATGTCAAGCCTGTTACTGAGCGGCACCGCAGTTAAGGCTCAAAGCTTTGAAACTCGATCGACCTTTTTTGTTCGAGACAACTCAGCTTCCGAAATTTTAACCGCCGTAGCCGACACTCAGACATTTTACGCAGATAACGATAAAGATACGCCGCCAGAACGAGGAAGCGGGAGATAAAGCCGAAAAAACCGATAATTGTCTGTTGGGAATTAGGTAATTACGGGGAGAATCGAAAATTGGAAGAAGAAGAGAAAACTTGAAGATTTCGATTCATAAAAACAATACGGGAAGCGGGAAACGAGCGTGACTTTAGTCCTGAGAGGAAAGCGACGCGGGGGACTTCAGTCCCCGTGGTCTTTATGCTATAATTCGCTAGATTGTAAGTAAGAACAAAAACATCTACGTATTGAAGCATCCTAGTATCGGAGAGATCCCGGCTCCTATGAAACAACGATTAGGTTTTAGTCCTAGTGCAGTATGACAGGAAAGAGCAAATAAAGGCAGGTTGTGGAGCGTACCGCGTCTTGGCAAGCGTGATGGTTCTGAAAGCATAACAAAAGTAGCTAGAAACTATCGCTTGACTTAGGCGACTAAGTAGACGGCGTTTGGCGGTCGTAGCGAGAATCAGACTTTAGTAATAACTAAAGTTATTCTGTCAGCAGAATCTCAGTGGCTTTAGCCCGCTTGAGTGTCAATAATTCGGGACTTACGTACTGGATACCAAAAAACCGATTTTTTAGCGGTATTGGACGATTCAAGACCTAATTTTGGGCTATTCCGGTTTTTTGGCCAAGCATACTCAATAGACCTCTTGCAAAAGTCCTTTTAATCAAATTTTGGAACGGGCTCTCCGGCCCATTCCACAAGAAAAAAACTTTTTGTGGGATGGGCATCTTGCCCGTCCCAGCTATTTTTGCAAGAGGTCTAATATATCAGATGTCACAAACGGGCGCGAAATGTTGCACTCAAAAAAATAAAGGTAAAGCGCGAGTAGGAATTTTGCGCTTTACCTTTATTTTTTAAACTTTTGAAACTTTAATCTTCTTCCGCAGCTTCGCCACCAACAACTACATCGCGAATCCGCAAACTCGGGCCGCCGCAGCCGACTGGCAAACCGCTTTGTCCTGCCTTGCCGCAGCCGCCGGATTCATCCCAGTAGAAATCGTCGCCGATCGCCTCAATATCGGCTAAAGTGCTGAAAACATTACCCGAAAGAGTAACATCCCGCACCGGATTGTCGAGTTTTCCGTCGCGGATCATCCAAGCTTCGCCGGGACTGAAAGTAAACATTTCGCCGTTAGTCATGCCGCCTTGCCAATTGCGCGCATAAACTCCTTCTTTGATACCAGAAAATAAGTCAGCAACCGGTGTGTCACCCCGCTCGATCCAAGTATTCGTCATGCGGACGATCGGCGGATAATGATAATTCAAACAGCGAGCGTTACCGGTAGCCGCTTCTCCCAACTTGCCAGCAGTTTCCCGCGAGTGCAGCCGCCCGACTAAAGCGCCGTCTTTAATTAACTGAGTAGTAGTCGCGGGAGTGCCTTCATCGTCGTAGAAATAGCTGCCTCGGTGTCCCTCTGGCGCTGCACCGTCGAAAATTTGCAAGTTTTTGGGGCCGAACTGGCGGCCGAGAGTCATTACCTCCATGATGTCGGGATTTTCGTAGGCCATGTCGGCTTCGGAAAGGTGTCCGAAGGCTTCGTGGACGAACAATCCGGTCATAATCGGGTCGATGACGACGGTGTAGGTGTTGCCTTGGACGGGGGGTAAGGCAAGGGAATCTACGGCGCGCTGGGCGGCGCTTCGCACTTGGGCGTCAAGCTCGGTTAAATCTTCGTAGGCTTTGCGCGAACCGGTGGTTTCGCGGCCGGTTTGTACGGTTTCCCCGCTGCGGGCTGTGGCGCCAAAGCGCATTTCCATGTCGGCCCAACCTTGTTCGAGCATTGTGCCTTCGGAGGTGGCGAGGATGATGCGCTGGGTGGTGTCGCCGTAGCGCACCGAGATGGTGGCGATGCGGGGGTCAATGCTGCGGAGAATCGCCGCGTAGCGATCGCACAATTGCTTTTTGTCAATTAAGGGAACCAGACGGGGGTCTGTTCCTGTCAGCGGCAGCAAGCAAATGTCCTGTACGGGAGCAACTGGCGCCAGAATCGTTTCTTCTTCGCCGATCAGTTTTGCCGCGGCGATGGCTTCTTCGATTCTTTCGGCGAGGGTGGAAAGTCGGTTAAAACTGGCAAAGCCCCAGCCGCCTTTGTGACAAGCTCTGACTTGGCCGCCAATTGAGACTCCTTCGCTGAGGGTTTCAATTTTTTCGCCCCGCAGCAGGATGTCGGTGCCTTCGGCTTCTTCCAGTCGAATTGCCAGATAATCGACTTGGTTGCGGTAGCGTGCCATTAAGTCAGACAGCAGATTTTTCGAGTCGGCGATCGAGGTGGGCATAAGGAAAGCACGGTGTTTAACTGACTTCATTTTGCACTTTTTTGACAGCTCCTCGGCCCGAAGGCACGAGGATTCTTGGTTCATTGGGACTACTCACGTAGCTTGCCCTCCCCAAAATTCACTGCGATTTGCCCAACCGCTGTATATCCACGCTGCAACACCACCTGCGCGGCTGCAACATCTCGATTCGTTTCATAGCCACAGGTTTGACATTTATGCACTCGTTCAGATAAGTCTTTTTTACCTGTATGGGTTTGACATAAGGGGCAGGTTTGACTTGTTCCCTTTGGGTCTACTTTTGCAAAGTACGCACCTCGCTTAAAGCAAACATGACCCAAGATATTCAGGAACTGACCAAACCCTGCATCAAGCGTGTGCTTGCTGAGCATTCCCGCTGACATTGCTTTGAGGTTCAAGTCCTCAGCAAATACTGTTTGGGCCCAGTTACATAAATGATGTGCGGTCTTGAAATGAAAGTAAGAGCGACTGTTCGAGATGTATTCGTGGTGTTTAGCTATTTGGTGATGAATTTGACGAAACTTTCTAGAGCCTTTTTTCTTGCGCTTCAGTTGACGTTGCAGCAATTTCAGCTTGCGTTGTCCATCCACAAAGAATCGAGGTCTATCAATCAATTCACCATCCGAAGTTGCCAAAAAATGTTTTAACCCTAAATCAATCCCTAATCCATGTCCTGAAGGTGAGGCTTGAGGCACTGCGACATCACATTGCAAAGAGAGCATGGCATAGTAGCCAGAAGCCCTCTTAACAACGCGAATTTGCTTGACATCAAACCCTTGAGGGATGGGACGTGACAGGTGCATTTTAACTAACCCAATCTTGGGTAGGTTGACCCACTCGGCACCATCAAACCGTTTAACTGATTCTAGATTCAATTGAGGGAACACAAATGAGCGCATCCGTTTTTTGAATCTAGGAAAACCGTGTCCTCGTTCCCACATCGCCACAAACGCTGCCTCTAATTGGCGCAACGCCTGCTGCAAGACATGGGTGTGAGGTAGTTGCAACTCAGGAATTAACTTCTTTGCTTGGGCCAATGATTTGCATTGGCGGGCAAAGGTTGGACGCGGTGCATCAGCAGGGATCATGTATTCCTGCTTAATGCTGCACGAGTTGATATCACACTTACGAGAATTAACCCAATCTTTTCGTTCTCGCAATGCAAAGTTGTAGACCTTGCGGCAAATATTGAGCCACAGGTCGAAAGTCTGGCGTTGCGCGTCGGTAGGAATGAGCTTGTACTCGTAGGTTAGATTTAACATACAACCATTGTAGAGCCAACCTGAATAAATGCGGTGCTGTTTATTCAAAAACCTTGCTTGAGAGATCCGAACCGAAAGTCCCCCTAGAAGGGGGAGGCTTGTATCCCATTTTTTTGTCAGGGCGATCGTGCAAAATATCGCCCCAAGCGCGGAGATTGCGACTTATTGGTACGGTTCTGCCAATATCGTTAGTTGACAAATGTGGATATCCTGTGAGTTAGGAGGAAGGCGCAAGAAATTATGCGGGATTTTTCGATCGTGCTGGTGCTTGACTCCTAACTCCTGAACTTTCCTATACATAAATACTTCACCCTTCATGCCTCCGAAGGTGGGTTTATAACTGTGAATACTTACTTTTTACCGACAATAAGCGAAATTTTAGCCTCCGAAGGCCAAGAAAATGACCTGGGTCTCTTTGATGCTAAGTTGGCGGGAGAAAACAACCGCCATCGGTGTCCTGCCAGCCGCGGGGCTTCTCGGCTGAAAGCCCAACAGGAATGGTACGGGGCGATCTCTGCTTTGAATCAAATGCTCGATCGGCAAAAACAAGGACAAAAAACCGCTTCCTCGATCGGCGATTCTGTCTCCCCAATCCCCAATTCCTGTCAGGGATTGGTGTTGTCGGGCCCGTCTTCGGTTTTGACAGACCCCGCTGTTGCTTCGGGTTTTGCCAATTGGATTTTTACCAGTATTCCAGACAATGATGCAGCTTTGTGGTCTTTTCGGGCCAGACAAAGTTTAGCTTTACTGCCGGCTGCTGATGAACAAATATCTGTGCCTGCGGCGGCCCCGGCTTTGGCTTTGGCTAGTGGCGATCCTTTGGCGAACGAGCAGTTTTGTTTAGTTTTAACTGCTACTTTTAGCCTGGTGATGGTTTTAGGTGAAACTTCTGCGGGCATTCCAGCTTTTCTCTTTTCTTTCGATCCGCAAGTAGTCGCTTCATCTGGGGAAGTTTTGCGGCGCAGGGTGACTGAAAGCGACAGTTTGCTTGCCAATTCTGACGGCGGTATCAATTTGCCAGTTAGCCAATTAACTAATAATTCTACTAAATTAGACGCGCTGTTCGAGCAGTTTTCGCCTGTTGCTCCGCATTATCAAACAGTGATGCAGTTCAGCCAGTTGCTGTTGAATAATTTGCCTGTTGGGAAAGAGGAAGCAGGCAGGGTAAAGGATGAAAGAGCCGATCGCGGTTTTAACCAGAGGAATCAAAAGTTATCGGCTACAGATATCAACTGCAAATCTCCAATTCCTCTCGCTACTAAAGAGGTGGAATTGCTACAGGCGATCGCCCACGAAGTCCGCACTCCTTTGGCTACCATTCGCACTCTGACTCGGCTGCTGCTGAAGCGCCCCAAACTCGATCCGGTAGTGGTCAAGCGTTTGGAAACGATCGATGCTGAGTGTACCGCTCAGATCGATCGCTTCGGTTTAATTTTCCGCGCCGTGGAATTGGAAATGTCGCAAGCTAAAAATTCCTGCGTGCACTTAACAGCAATGTCCCTCGGCGAAGTGCTGCAAAATAGCATTCCCCGCTGGCAAAAACAGGCCGCTGTTCGCAACCACACTTTGGAAGTTATTGTGCCGAAAAAATTGCCTGCGGTAGTCAGCGATCCGACGATGTTGGATCAGGTTTTAACTAATTTGATTGAGAATTTTACTCGAACTTTGCCCTCGGGGAGTCGCATTCAGGTGGAGGTGACATTGGCGGGCGATCAGTTAAAGTTGCAGTTGGAATCGGAACACCTACCTGAAGGTAATGGCGCATCGACTTTTGCAGCTAAGGCTAATACTCCTTTGCGATCGATCGGGCCTTTGTTGATGGTGCAGCCGGAGACGGGATGTTTGAGTTTAAATTTGAGCGTGACTAAGAATTTATTTCGGGCTGCCGGCGGGAAGTTGGTAATTCGCCAGCGGCCTGAAAAGGGCGAGGTGATGACGGTATTTTTGCCGCTGCAATAGTCATTAGGTGTAGGGGCGGGTTTTACCAACCATCTATGTCGGAAACCAACAATATAATAAACCCGCCCCCAGCTTGGGCGGCAAATCCGAATTTACATTTTTTGGATGCGCTCGAATATTGGGTTGATCTGGGTTATTGCTTGGGTGGGGGCGGATTTTTATAGATTTTTTGCGAGCATCAATTATTCTTGGTGAAACCCGTCCTTACAGGCGATCGCATTAATCAATTAAAATGTCAATGACAAACTCCGTTCCTTCTCCCAGTGCAGAAATACAACTCAGTTTTCCGCCGCGTTTGTCTTCTACCATTTGACGCGCGATCGCCAGTCCCAACCCAGTCCCTTTGCTCACGTCTTTAGTTGTAAATATAGCGGTTATCAGAAACATGAGGTACGTAGTTGGGCTTGGGCCCAATACGTTTAGTGGTTATATAAGCTGTCAGTCATACCTCATCTTTTTGATAAAAGCTATAGATGGTCAAAAATCCGAAAGAGATGGAGTCGATCCCAAATCCTCCTTGAACCCTTCAATATTCTTTTACTTTTTCCCAAAATGCCGAAAAGATGTTTCCTTTAAACAACAATGTCGATTTCAATGGAAATTTAACTTCACATTGTGCAACTTATGGTAAAATTCAGTATAAATACATTGTCCCGTGACTCAACGGCTTCAGTAGATTGCAAGAAGAAGACTTTTGCTAGATATAGCTCATATCTCAGCCAGAGTGGGCTAGAAAATCCCAATATACCTAATCACCTATACAAAGACTACCAGTTCCACAGTTATGGCCATAGCAGAGCAAAGAATTAAAATTACCTATATCTTTACGCACCATATTCGTTGGGTTCCCTTTGAATTAGTCGCCAAATGTATCGATAAGAGTAAATTCGCAATTGACTATATCATTCTTAATGAAGGCGATCCTATGATCTCCTTTTTAAGCCAGATTGATGTTCCTTGCACTGTTGCTTCCTATCAGGATTATAGCAATACCCCAGAAATCGTCAAATTTATCTACGAGCACTTGATAAAAAATCAGACCGATATTGTTCATACTCATTGGTTCGCTGGCAGCTTGGCTGGAATGCAAGCTGCTTATTACGCCCATATTCCAGTACGAATCTTCACCAGGGAACATCCTTCGATTAAATACTATTCGCGTCATGCTCCCAGCAAGCATCGCTTGATATGGGAATGTGCCACCAATATTATTGGTGTTACCAACACAAGCAAACAAGGCATGATAGAAGACGGCATACCAGCTAATAAAATCACAGTGATACCAACGGGATTTGATATTAGTGAATTTGAAAATGTAGACAGTTCGCGCATCGATAAATTGCGCTCTAAGTATCTAGCAAATCATCACGGCCCTGTTATCGGTGTGGCTGCGAGGTATGTCAGATGGAAAGGAGTTGAATACGTCATTGAAGCACACAAGCAGGTTCTCGAAGCTTATCCGAATGCAATCTTAGTTCTTTCAGGAACACATACAAATCGTGCCAACCTGGAGGAGAAAATTCGCAATGCGGGTAAAGAAGACATAGTTGCGCCTCAATACCAGGACATTATCAGTATCACAGACAAGTTGGCGCAATTACCCGATCGTAGCTATATTGAAATCCCATTTGAAGAAGACCTTTTCGCTTTGTTCAGATTATTTGATGTTTTTGTTCATGTGCCTACCGATTCTATTCAAGAGACGTTCGGCCAAGTCTATGTAGAAGCAATGCTTTCTAGAGTTCCATCTGTTATTACTCTTGCAGGTAGTGCTTTGGATCGTGCTGTACACAAAGAAAATGCCTGGGTTGTTGATTACAAGAACAGCGATCGAATTGCCCAGGGGATATTAGCACTCTTAAGCGATGCACGCCTGAGAGAAACGATCGTTAACAACGCCTTTCTCTGCGCTCAACAATACGACATCAAGAATCACATACAACGACTTGAAGACTTTTATGTCTGTGAGCTTCAAAAGAGAAGGAAGTAGAATTGAAGTCTAATAGCATAAGTTTAACGCCTGTTAAGCTGTTACGCATTTAAAAGTATTGTAGGGTGCCACGGCTCCTTTCTCGTTTCCCTTGTAAGCGTAAGTGTTCGCTTCTGACGCACCCTACAGGCCCCGCCCGGTGGTTTAAATGCACAACAGCTTAGCAGTTGGAAGATATCTAAAACTGAAAATAGATAAATGGGTGAGGAGTTATTGCTGTAAACCTCAATATTATTGAAACCAACACTCCATAGAAAACAACAAAGCTCCAGCTTGGAATTTTACTTTGCCAATCAGCGAACCAACCCTTGTAAGCTACCCAATGGACTATAATTAAAGGTACAAAAATCCATACAACTTGGACATTTAGGTTTTGAGTTCCGGAAGAATTCAGGAAGACAAAAGCTTTTCCTACTTGCATTGCACTCCTAAAGTCGCTACTCCGAAAGAAAATTACAGAAGCACAAAACCAATGAAACGTGAGTGGGATGCCTAGCATATTTCTCAGCGGTACCAAGACTTTATAGGGAGCAATCCAAGATGACCATTGCTTGTGAACAACTAAAGCGATTCCATTTAATCCCCCCCAAGCTACAAAATGCCAAGCTGCACCATGCCACAGTCCAGACAGAAGCATCAGAATCAGAATATTTCTGTACCCAAACAGTTCTGTGCGTTGCTCTTTTGGTCGCATTTTCATCAAAGGAATATAAATATAGTCTCGCAGCCAACTGTAGAGGGTTATGTGCCAACGTTGCCACAATTGAGTGACACTAGTGGAGAAGTAAGGAAATCTAAAGTTAAGAGGTAGCTTGTATCCAAGTAAACCTGCACTGGCGATCGCCATATCTGAATAGCCAGAAAAGTCACAGTATAGTTGTATGGCGAAAGATATAACAGCAATCCAACAACTCAAAACAGTATAAATTTCTGGACTTGCGAAATACTGTTCTACTAAGGGAGAGATATTATCCGAAATACAAGCTTTCTTAAAATATCCCACTAGAAAAAGTATTAAACATCCCCGAAAATCAACTTCTTTTAAGATTTTTGGGGTTAGCAATTGAGGTAAAAAGTCAGATGCGCGGACAATAGGACCCGCAACCAGTTGAGGAAAAAAAGTTACAAACAGAGCGAAATCCCAAAAATTTCTAATCGGTTTGAGTTTATCCAGATACGCATCAATAGAATAGCTCAGAGTTTGAAATGTGTAAAAACTAATACCTGCTGGAAGAATGATTTCAATGGTTTCAATATTAATAGGTAGCCCCAAAAAAGTTAATAAATTTGAGGCGGAGTCAGTGAAAAAGTTATAGTATTTAAAAAACCCTAATAATCCTAGATTCACAGCTAAACTGAATGCTAACCATGCTTGTCGCTGGTTCTGATTCAGTGGTTTAATCAGCAGCGCATCCCAAGAAAATAGGTCGATATGTCCTTCCTTAGTTTCTGGGATCTGTACTGCCTCGCTCGTTTGAATTTCTTGTCCTTTTGTTGAATAATCAACCTGTGGTCGAGATAGCATCAAACCTACAAAGTAGTCAATGACTGTCGAGAGCAAAAGCAGGAAAAGAAATCGCCAATCCCAAGCACCATAGAAGATATAACTACAGACTAGCAACCAGAATTTACGATGATTGTTTTTCTGCAAAGCCCAGTAAACGCAAAAAATCAGAATAAAAAACAAGATAAAACGAAATTCTGTAAAAACCATGTTGATTCTAATTTGTGAATTAACTTCATCCTTCACTCAGTTACAAGGAACTTTTTGCACCTGAATTCTGACTTATAGATATAAGGGATTAATTGTACACCTCTTTTTGAGATAACTTGAGATACTGAGAAAACTGTGATGCCAAAGTCCGTGTGAACTCTTGAGCACCTTTGTGATTTAAATGCAAATCATCACTTCGGCTATCAACTTCATATAATGCAGGGAAAGTATTGGGGTTATAAAAAGCAAATACGGTCGAAATATATTTTAAATCTAAAGCTTCCACAATCACCGAATATTCGTTCTCATTATTAGGATCTAAAGCCGGAGGAATTAAGAATATAGTTTCCATTTTAATTTTTTTGGCGTTCTTTTTTTGGTTATCAATTCTATAAACAACTTTTTTAATGATTTGAATAGCATAAGAATTGAGGGGATAAGTAGATGTGTTTTCTCGAAAAGCTCCTGATTTTGCTGTTTTTAATCTTTGTCGATAATCCTCCAAACTTGATTGGAAAAGTTTTTTCCATTCTTGACTATTTGTCATCCAATCCATTGCATAATATCCATTTGACTCTATCAATTTTTCAGTAGATGATATTAATCCTGGTAATGCTTCCGTTCTTAGCTGCAACAAATTAGAAAAACCACCAATCCCCAGCCATCGATAGATAAAGCTTATTGTATTTGCATAAAAAGCGCTAATTTTATTTTTAAAACTCAGAGGTGATTCAGCAACTAATTTAAAATTTTCTATCGTTTTAAGAGGATTGTGCCAATAGACACTTCTAGCCGAAGTCGGCGCTGGATCGACGATAGAGTTAACGAAACAATCTAAAAATATCCATT
Source organism: Microcoleus sp. A003_D6 (assembly GCF_036702825.1). Taxonomy (NCBI): domain Bacteria; kingdom Bacillati; phylum Cyanobacteriota; class Cyanophyceae; order Oscillatoriales; family Microcoleaceae; genus Microcoleus; species Microcoleus sp. A003_D6. The sequence goes on from NZ_JAUBWA010000033.1 coordinate 43,245, forward strand.
TTAAGTTTGCTGGTTTTAAAGCTAAAATCTTTTGCAAATAGAAATCCATTTCGGCTATATTCGCGGCTTGTAACCCCAAGTTGAAAGATCTGACAAAATTACCATTTGCTGCCATTGATTCATCAAATAGTTTGGGTATAATTCCATGATATGTAGTACTAGGCCCTAAAAAAATCATATCGTAATCATCTTTATGCTCGGTGAAATATTGGAACTTAACGCTTACATCACCAAGGCTTGGAGGAATTCGCTCGGAAGGTAAAACCGTATTGATTAATCCCGCAGTTAAAATCAAAGCAAGCATAAAAAGTAAGCTGTGAATAAAAATAAAAAGTGGTATTTTTGCCATAATTTTTATGAAATTTTTACAATCATTTGCATTCTGTTATCAGCCATAACCTATCCATACAAATTATGCTTGCAACTCGAACGGTAAAGGACTTTTAAGGTTCTTCAGCTATCGCCAAGGACGCAAGTTCCTGATTGGAATCCGCAGGTAAGTTGCTCTCTGCTTCTAAAGCCGAAAGAGTACCGTCATTAATATTGCTCCTAAAAGTTCTTGGCAACTGTACCCCAAAACTAACTACTTTAACTGCAAAATACAAACACAAAGCCAACCACAAAATATGGTTGCTGTGAAGCTTCCAAGCAACAAAAGCTGTAGGTGTAAATCCGATGATGAAGGAAATTAAGCTAACATTACGTACAGTTTCCCCTTCTGTTAATCCCAAAAAATAGGCTTCCAAAACGAAGCCAACAGAAGTCACTACTAGAACAGGTAGCAACCAAAAAACATAAACCCCAATCAGTTCAATGACTTCAGTATGGTTAGTAAATAAACCAAATAAAGTATAGGGAAATAAAATAGCAACCCCAGCTAAACTGACTCCTATAAATAAGCTGGTGGCTATACCAACAGCAACTGAAGGTTTTAATTGAGCGGAAATTCCTTTACCTGTGAAATTTCCACACAGAGTTTCTATACCGAATCCTACTCCTTCAGCTAAACAAGCATTTAAATTAAATATTTCTATTAACAAGGCATTTTCTGCATAAGTCGTCGTTCCTAGACCTACCCCTTGGTAATTGAAAATCATGACAGTTAAGATAAAAATCGTATTATTTATCAAAAGATTGCTATTTAAGGTCAATGTAGATTTGAGAACATCAGAGTGCCAAACTTTTCCGGTTAAACCTTTTAACTCTTGCCATTGAATTTCATGAAACAAAAAAATCAAGGCTAATAGCAGAAAGATATACTGACTCATCACAGAGGAAATGCCAGCACCTGTACTAGCAAAATTCCAACGAACAATTAATAAATAGTTGGCCAGAATATTAGTAATATTACCAACAAAGGACAACAGTAAAACTTTACCGTTTCTTTCTATTCCGAGAAACCAACCAATTAAGACAAAATTGATTAAAGTAGCAGGGGCACCCCAAATTGCAACATTGTAATAATTAATAGCAGAATCAATTACATCTGGCGAAGCATTGACCCAACTTAATCCCAATTGTTGCATAGGATACTGGAAAATTATTAAAGCAATACCAAACAGCAAAGCAATGATAAAATTACGCAATCCTACGAGTAAAGTTTCTTCTCGGTCTTCTCGTCCCATCGCTTGAGCCGTAAGTCCCGTGGTGCTCATCCGCAAGGAGACAAATATTAGGAAGAGGAAGCAGAATAGATTTCCAGCTAAGGCGACACCCGCTAAGTGATGAATTTCCTCCAGGTGTCCTAAGAAAGCAGTGCTAAATATAGTCGTCAATGGCAGCATAATATTTGAAAGAATATTAGCTGGAAGCATTTGGAAAAAGCGAGGGATGATATTCTCTTGAGTTGGGAGTGATTGATTCATTGGTTATTTCTTGGTCTACATAATTTTTTTATTGCCCAAGTAATCCAGATTGAAAATTTTATTTCTGATTTTTTTTGAATAAAAAGTTATTAATTATCAGTATAGCTTAGATTTTAATTTAACCGATTTACAGAGTTGTTCGGTCAGGCAAATTCAAACTAACGCTATGGTTTAAGCTGTGTTGCATCTAGATTGCCTATGGTATTAGAGAGGGAGAGGGTCCGATGGGGATCGGGGGAGAGGATTTGACGATTGTTCGATCGGGACTCGAAATATACAATTTAAATGCACAACAGCTTACTAAGAAATTATTAGTCTAAATCTTGATCCCAAGACGCACTTCCTTATCAATGCGTTTCAGCATAGGTGCTGGTACTTGACTAAAATACTCATCAGTAGCTTTGCGCGATCCAGCCCAAGCACCATAGTCATCAATAATCAGCACGCCTCCTGTGGAGAGCAGAGGGTAGAACTGCTCTAACTCAGCGGCTGTGGACTCGTACCAGTCGGTATCTAGACGCAGCACAGAGATAGTTTCTGGCTTAATTATTTCCAATGTCTCAATAACGTCCCCTTGAACAAAATGAATCTCGAACTCAAAATTATGCACAGAGAATGTCGCTTGAACCTCTTCCAATAAAGCGTAACACCAGCCTATGTCGTCGGCATATTTCTCCATCATGTCAAAGCCAGTATTTCCCCGTTTGTTCACATCAAATTCAGTGGGGGCTGGCATCCCTTTAAACGTATCATACAGATATAGCTTGCGATCGCTGACTTTTCGCGCCTTCATAATCAAGGCTGCAAGTAAAGAGCTTCCTCCTCTCCAAACTCCGCACTCCACAATATCACCGGGTATCTCGCGATCGAGGACATAGTTCATCGATGTGTAAAGTGCAAAGAGTGCTTCTTTACTGGTCATTGTGTAAGGCAAGACTTGCTCAAATAGAGCCATGAAGACCGGATCTTTGTCAATATCTGGTGTGACCCGATCTTTTATGGTCATTTGATGCTTTGTGGAGAAAACGATCGTGCGCTCAATACTCATGATAATAAGGAGGAGTGGGAATAGTTTGGCAGGATGATGGGGGCTGCAAAGCTTTTAGAGTTCACTAAATCCCCAGGATTTATTGGGAAATCGTCAGTCTAAATCTTGATCCCAAGGCGCACTTCCTTATCAATGCGTGTCAGCATTGGCCCCGGCACCTCACGGAAGTAGTCATCCGTGGCTTTGCGCGATCCAGCCCAGCAGCCATAGTCATCAACGATCAGAACGCCTCCTGTGGATAGTCGAGGGTAGAGAAGCTGAAACTCAACGGCTGTGGATTCATACCAATCGGTATCTAGACGCAAAACAGAGATGGCTTCTGGCTTAATTCTTTCCAATGTCTCAATGACATCTCCTTGCACAAAATGAATCTCAAAATCAAAATTATGGACGGAGAAAGCTGCTTGAACATCTTCCAATGAAGCGTAACACCAACCAATGTCGTCCCCATATTGCTCCATCATTTCAAAGCCGGTACGTCCATATTTGTCCACATCAAATTCAGTGGGGGTTGGCATACCCTGAAATGTGTCGTACAGATATAGCTGGCGATCGCTAACGTTTCGCCCCTTCATAATCAAGGCTGCAAGTAAAGCACTTCCTCCTCTCCAAACTCCGCACTCGAGAATATCACCGGGTATCTCGCGATCGAGGACGTAGTTCACCGATGTATAAAGGGCAAAGAGTGCCTCTACGCTGGTCATTGTATAAGGCTTTACCTGCTCAAATAAATCCATGAAAACCGGATCTTTACCCATATCTGGTGTGATCTGATCTTTCATGGTTGCTTGATGCTTTGTGGAGAAGACGATCGTTCGCTCAGTATTCATGATCGCAAGGAGGAGTGGGGATAGTTTAGGAGGATGGGATCTGCAAAGCTTTGATAATTATACATGAGCAATAGATTAATAGCTCATCTTTTTTCCTGGGTTTGAGGTGATTGCGATTGATGGCTGCGCTGGAGGATCAGACCTTCATTTCCTCGTAGCTCAAGGGTGTGTCCCAGTTGCCCTCCCTGGCGATCCATGAATGTAGAGAGGAGAACTTTTGACTGGTTGCGAAACTCGATCGGTAATGTCCATTCCCGGTATTCAGAACTGAAGTTCAAAGCCACAACGAGATCCGATTCCTCGTTAAAGCGTCGATAGCAGAAAAGCTGTGGGGATGAGTATAAAGAAATGTAGTCACCAAGTTGCAGTGCCGGTTGTTGCCGACGCAAGCGCAAAAGTGCCTGGGTGAGTGAGAGACACGATCGGGAGTTATGCTTCTGGGCCTTGACATTGATACTGCTGTAGTCATGAGTTATAGGCAACCAAGGCTGGACTGAGGCCGAACAGAAGCCCGCATTCGCAGAGTCATCCCAGAGCATCGGCGTGCGCTCAGGATCGCGTCCCACCCCAATACCTGGAGCTTTTTTTTCCCAAGGATCTTGGATGTGCTCGGAGGGAATCCAGCCGTCCTCCATTCCCAGTTCTTCTCCGTAGTAAATTGTTGGTGTACCGCGAAGGGTGAGCAATAACATCATGCCGATTTTGGCTTGAGAAATCCCAATTCTGCTGGCGACGCGGTGCTTGTCATGATTACCCAATGTCCAGTTGGGCCATGCACCTTCAGGCAGCAGTCTCTCGTAACGATCGACAATTTCTCGGACGGACTCTGCACTCCATTGACAATCAGATGACATCAATTCAGAATTGAGGGGTAAATGAAATTCATCATTATTTGACCCATAGTGCTTGATAATTTCTTCTAGTGACTTATACAGTTCACCTATTAAAAGTCGATCGCCATAACCATCTACAAGCGTCCGCAGCATACGATTGAAATCGTGAATTTCCGGTATATTCTTGCTGAAGACTTCAAACAGGCGATCGGATGGTTCCATGCCGGGATGCCAGTCGGGATTCACCGGATTATCTCGAAATTGCAAATCTTTGAAGGCACGATAGGCGGCATCAACTCGAAATCCATCCACGCCTCGCTGTAACCAAAAATGCAGTACATCCAACATCGCCTTACTGGCAGCGGGGTTACGCCAATTGATATCTGGCTGCTCTTTGAGAAACGAGTGTAGATAGTATTGCTCTGTTTTATCATCCCATTCCCAAGCAGAAAGCCCATCGAAACGTCCCAGCCAATTATTGGGAGGACTACCATCTGGCTTTGGATCTTTCCATATATACCAGTCTCGCTTGGGATGAGAACGCGAACTGCGGGATTCAATAAACCACTGGTGCCGATCGCTAGTATGTGCGGCAACAAAGTCAATCAATACCTTGATATTGCGATCGTGCAACTGTCGTATCAAGCTATCTATATCTGAAAGGGTTCCAAAGACAGGATCGATATTTGTATGGTCGCTGACATCATAACCAAAATCGGCCATTGGAGAGGGATAGAAGGGTGTCACCCAGACGGCATCTATCCCCAGCCATTCTAAATAATCTAGTTGCTGGATAATGCCGGGGATATCACCGATGCCATCTCCGTTCGAGTCCTGAAAGCTACGCAGATAAGGCTGATAAATAACAGCAGACTTCCACCAAGGAGAATGAGACATTACGGTCATGGGTAATTAGAATCAATAAAAAGAGGAAGATTTCTTCGCTCAGGATTTGGTATAGTAGACCTCTTGCAAAAATTCTTTTAATCAAATTCTGGAACGGGCAAGATGCCCATTCCACAAGAAAAAAATTTTGTGGGATGGGCATCTTGCCCGTCCTAGTTATTTTTGCAAGAGGTCTAGTGGCTAAACCCCCACGATCGCGGCGGATCGTGAAAAGACTTGCCAGCATGGATGGATGCTACTGTAAGTGTTGAACGGTCGATCGGATAATATCATAATCCCTCTTTGGTTACTTTGACCGTAAAAAAAGGCTTTTGCCTTGCGTTCTCTGGATTTTAGCTATGCTCAATAATTTATTCTTCGCCAGGCAAAAGCCTTACAAACCAATAGTCCGGACAAAATCTTGGGGGGTTTTAGCGGCCCAAAGCCAGAACCTTCATAACTGCAACCATTGTAATCAAAGTCTGTTCGGGAGCTAACAAGCAAATAAATCGGTGAATACATAGGATGACCGCCCTGTCAAGCTTACCGCCTCGTAGAAAAAACTGTCCTGAGTATTGACAAACCATTAAGCTGTTCGACATCTAAATTGCATTTTTTGTGCGGTCGAGACGCCCACCCCACAAGAACTTTGTTAAATTTTGACTGTGCAGTTTAAATGCAGAACAGCTTAGTTCCAGAAAATAATCTACCGAAAGCGACAAAAGAGGGATAATGATTGCCTGAATGATTTAGGTAGATCCATTCTCGCATATCCCTGTTTCATCCTTTAAGGAAGTAGGTAGGACAGAGAAGATTTACTTCACAAACAGCCTGTAAAGAAAAACAATTGTATGATCCCTCAAATTCAACCTTGGATTGACGATAGTGAATGGCAAGAAGTTAAGCGGGTGATGGAATCAACCTACTTAACCGAGAATCAGGTGACAGAGGAGTTTGAAGCTGGCATTAAAGCTTTAACGGGGGCAAATCACGCAATTGCTGTTTGCAACGGTACTGCTGCCTTATACTGCATCCTCAAGGCTCTGGATATCGGTCATGGAGATGAGGTGATTGTTCCTAACCTGACCTTTGTTGCTTCCTCGAATGCGGTGATTATGGCAGGGGCTAAGCCGGTCTTTTGCCCAGTTAGAGCAGATACCCTGTGCATTGATGTAGAAGCAGCCGCAGCGCTCGTCAATGATAAGACGAAAGGGATTATGCCCGTCCATTTGTACGGTCAAAGTGCAGATATGGATGCGGTACTCGCCTTTGCTAAGCGCTTTGAGTTGAAGGTGATTGAAGATGCAGCACAGGCGATCGGAGTAGAGTTCAACGATCGCCATGTCGGCTATGACGGAGAGGCAGGTGCCATTTCCTTCTATGGCAACAAAACGATTACCTGTGGTGAAGGTGGGATTATTCTCACCGACTGCGATACTGTTGCCCAGACTTGCCGCCGGCTTAAGAATCACGGGCGATCGCGTCGCGGCACCTTTATCCACGAACATATTGGTTTTAATTTTTCCATGACAGAAATGCAGGCAGCCATTGGTGTTGCCCAACTCAGAAAGTTACCTGCAATTATTAAGCGCAAACAGCAAATTTATGAAGCTTACATGGCTGGTTTAGCAGATGTGACGGAGTTGCAGCCGATCTTTATAGATCCGCGGTGTAAGCCCGTTCACTGGTTTACCTCTTTCTTGGCGGAAAACCGGGCTGAACTGGCTGACTATTTAGCCAATCGGGGAATTCAAACCAGACTATTTTTCTGTCCGCTTCATCTTCAACCTTGCTATCAAGACTGGATCGATCCCAGCATGAGCTATCCCGTCAGTACCTCTGCTTACGATCGAGGAATTTCTTTGCCATCATCCTATAGTTTGACAGATGAAGAACTAGATTTTATCATCGGCGAAATTCACCAGTTTTATCAGCTTTGCGAGCAATTGAAAAGTGCTTGAATCTCCCCTCTCCCAAACCTCCGAATATCTTGCCTGCCGCGATCGGGTAGTTGCGGCTGTGGCAGATTTGCCCCAGGGTAAAGCGTTATCTGAGGCGCTGATTGCAGGTCGCGACTTTCTTCACTCGATCCATCCCGATGAGGTGGCAGGCGTAACCAGAATTCAGGTGCGGGAAGGGCACGGGCCTCAAAATCTCAATGATGAGCCGATTGACACGCAGTTCCATGCTTATTTGGAAGCTGCGATCGATCCCCAGATTCGTCTTGGTCTACTCGCAGATGGCACTAAACCCAGAAGCTATGACGATCGCAAAGTCCGCTGGTCTGGGGCTGGAGTGGCTGGATTCTGGTCTCGCAGTCAAGACACCCTCACCCTGGAAGTTGGGCCCACTAGCTACCCGCGTTGTCGTCTGGATTTGACTCGCAGTTCGCTAGAAGCACTAAAGCTGATGATGCGCGGACTGACGAATTACCAAGATCCCTACGCTTATTTTGCTAGGGGAGTTGGGGTTGCGGTGGTTCCGCTGACGGAGGATGGTAATGTCTACATTGGTAGGCGATCGACTTCATCGGATTACACAGGAGTTCTCAATTTTGTGGCGGGTTGGGCTACATTTTCTCCTACAGCTCAAGACATCAATTTTTATCAAGATGCTCAGCGGGAATTGGGGGAAGAAGTGAATGTTTCCATGACCTTAAATAACACGAATACTCGGTTTATTGGTATGTCTGGCAACCCGATGACGGGGGAAGTTGATTTGGTCTTTGTGGTACAAACGGAAATGCGCGATCGCCATTTTCGATCGGGTCAGTGGGAAGAGCATTCTGGTTTGGTTCGCATTCGCAATAAAGCTGAAGCTGAAGCTTTGCTGGAACACGGACTGTTACCCGGAGAGCAAGAGCCTTGCGCTCTGATGTTTTCCTCTCGCTTGGGCTTAGAATACTTAGTTCAACAGCATTGGTGAACGGTAGATAGAAAACACCTGACACCGCTGGCAATCAAATATTTTGAACAGGATGAAACTCTATGCAATGGCTCAATGAACCCTCCCAATGGACAGACTCAGGCGATCGCTTGATTGTCAAAACTTCTCCCAAAACAGATTTCTGGCGAATTACCCATTATGGGTTTATTCGTGACACCGGACATTTTTACTTTGATTCCATCAGCACTGATTTTGTTGTTGATGTCAAAATACGCGGCAATTACAAAGATATCTACGACCAGGCGGGCATCATGCTGCGTGCCGATGAAAAGCATTGGATCAAGACAGGCATTGAATATGTTGATGGCGTACAAAATCTGAGTGCTGTCGTTACCCATGACTATTCAGATTGGTCAGTCATTCCCTTGCCGAATCCCCCTGATGTTTTACACTTGCGCGTTGAACGCTCTAAAGAAGCTATCCAAATTTTCTACTTAAATGAAGCTTCTAACTATGCAATGCTCAGAATGACGTATTTACCCTATGAAACGCTTCAAGTAGGGGTTATGTGTGCCTCCCCAGACGGAGATGGATTTGAGGTAACGTTTGAGGACTATCAGGTCAATGCTACAGGATTGTAATCTTCCTTTCATCTCACATCTTGCACCATTCTCGCTTAACAGGCAAGATGCCTGTTCCACAAAGAGTGAATTTTCTTGTGGAACAGGCATCTTGCCTGTTCATAAAAAGCTTATTGATACCATTTTTATAAAATAGTGCAACACTCTTCGACACCCCCTAGCCCCCCCGCTGCATTGCGGGGGGAACAAGAATACTGTTGCATTCTTTTTTAAATTTGGTATGAGAATGGTGCAACATCTCAGTTTCATCCCACTTTGAAATTTGTCGATGAGTATTGTGAATCTGAACTCACACTTTGGCTATCAATCAACCTTCTCAGAAGCCTGAATCTGGCTGACAATATCTGACATTGGCCAATATCCCCAGGATTCTGTAATCTGCTGGTTCTCAATCTTAAATATTTCTAATGCCTCAAATTCTACTTTCACTCCAGTGGCAGCCATACCAACAAACTCACCCAAGTGCGTAGCTGTAAAGTGACCTCGAAATACAACTTTGTCATTTTCCTCAATGAGATCGTCAATCACTACTTTGATATCTGGAAAGGCTTTGTGCGTCGCTTTTAGGATCTCAATCGCATCTTCGACGCTTCGCACTTGAGGTAGCCCGTGATCTAGATAATTCGGCACAATATACTTATATGCAGCTTCGTAATCTTGATTGTTATATATCTCAAAAAACTGTTTAACTACTTCCTTATTAGTCAGGCTATTCATACAATTTCATTTCTAGTTTTACAGGCAAATTATACACCAATGCTGTTACTTTGTAAACTTGTCAGGACTTACGCACGAATCACTTGCCTAAAACTGATACCAGCGATCGATCGATCGCTGCCAATACGTCCGCATCGAGTTGTATTCCTGATGCAGCAGCGTTATCAACAATTTGTTCCGGGCGACTAGCACCGATAATGGCTGAAGATACACACTCAGACCGCAGTACCCAAGCCAGGGCTAACTGTGGCATACTCAACCCTAAGTCTTGAGCAATGGGTTTCAGTTTCTGTACTGCTGTTAGAATGCGATCGCTAAACAACTCCTCCAGCAAAAACCAATTCATTTTTTCATTTGCAGCGCGAGAATTTTGAGGTGGAACTTCTCCTGGCTGGTATTTGCCTGCAAGTACACCTTGAGCTAATGGCGACCAAACAATCTGACCAATACCATTAGCTGCACACAATGGAAACACTTCAGCTTCCGGTGTGCGCCACAGCATAGAATACTGAGGCTGACTGGAAACAAAGCGTTCAACACCAGCAATATTAAACGCCGCTTGAATTTGCTCTGGAGTCCACTCGCTAAAGCCGATGTAACGAGCTTTTCCCTGACGCACTACCTCAGTGAGTGCCGTCATTGTTTCCTCCAAAGGTGTGTTGGGATCGTAGCGATGACATTGATACAGGTCAACATAATCGGTACGCAATCGATTTAAAGAAGCATCGATTTGTTTTCCGATCTGGGCTGCTGACAATCCTCGGTCAGTAGGTGACGTGGGAAAGAAGACCTTGGTTGCTAGGATATAGGACGATCGCTCAATTCCTTGTAATACTTCCCCTAGAAATGACTCAGCGCCACCAGCCGCATAAGAATTAGAAGTGTCAATGAAGTTAATACCAAGGTCAAAGGCTTTGTAAATGCAAGCCTCTGCATTTTGCTGTTCTACACCCTCACAAATACCCCAGGAACCAAGACTGATTTCAGAAATATGCAATTCGCTGTTACCCAATTTTCTGTATTTCATTTGTATTTCTTATTTCACTGGTGTTTTTATCTGATTTTACGAAAATATGATAATTCGTCACACTAATTTTAACCGTCCAAGATACAGAGGCCTGTAGGGTGCGTCAGCTAGAACACTTACGCTTACAAGGGAAACGAGAAAGGGCTGACGCACCCTACAATACTATTTTAAATGCGTAACAGCTTAATTCGTCACACTAATTTTAACCGTCCAAGATACTACAGGGCAATGATGGTTTTGGCGGTATTTTCAAGATAAATTAAATTATGAGTTGGCAACAGCCTCCTTTTCCTCAGTTGATTGCAAAGTCATAGGTATCTGTATTCCAGAAACTAACGTGCAAGATAACATAAATACGGATAAAGCTAACCATAAAAACTGATTGCTATGAAAATAAAAGGTTGCTAAACATAGAAATATAAGTCCCAGTAAGCCACTGACCAAGTACGTATTGCGTACAGCAGATCCCTCACCCAACCCAGAAAAATATCCATCTAGAATATAAGCCACTCCCGCGCCCACTATAACAATGGGTATCCAAAGGATATAAGTTTTAATTGCTTCTATCAATTCAGAATGGCTAGTGAACAGATGAAATATAGGGTCAGGAAAAAAGAAAGCAGCTAGTCCAACTACTAAACTGATCGCCAGATTAGTTGCTAATGCAATTTGCAAAAGTGGCACAAATTTATGTGTTGTTCCTTGACCTTGAAAGTTACCGATTAAAGTTACAGTAGCGTATTCTACTCCATCACACATATACATACTTAATGCTACTATTTGGAGGAGTAAAACATTTTCAGCCAGAACCTCAGTCCCCAATCTTGCACTAAAAGCATTGAAAAGGACAAAAATAGATACGATAACTATAGACCTAACAGATAGATTGCCATTCAGAACAAAAGCAGTTTGCAATGCGGACAAATTTAGGACTTTTCCTGTTAAAGTACCTATTTCTTTTAACGAGAATTCACGGCTAATCATCACCAGCGCTACAAATAAGGTTAGATACTGGCTAATAGCCTGCGACAATCCCGCCCCCATGCTTGACCAATCCCAAAGGACAATGAAAAGGTAATTCAGTGCAACATTAGCAACATTCCCAATAATAGTGAGTAAAAGAACTTTGCGGTTTTGTTCTCTTCCAAGAAACCATCCAATTAAGACTAAATTGAGGAAAGCCGCAGGCGCTCCCCAAATCCGACTATTAAAATAAGTAATACCGGCAATTTGCACATCGGGAGTAGCGTTCAACAACATAAAGCCTAGCTTCCCCAAAGGGTATTGCAGCAGCAGAAAAAGCATACCCAATCCCAAAGCGATTAAAGCATTTTGTAGCCCTGCTAGAAGCATTTCTTCTCGGTCATCTCGTCCAACTGCTTGAGATGTAATTGCAGTTGTTCCTGACTTGATAAAGGAACAACTTTCGTAGAGAAAATCAAACAAAATAGCACCTAATGCCACCCCTGCTAAATAACTAATGTTTGACAGGTGTCCCAGGAAAGCTACGCTGATTGCACCGGATAAGGGTATTGTAATATTCGAGGCTACGTTGACAGCAGCCATTTTCAGAAAGCGATATAGAAAGTCGTATTGATGCAATGTCAAAGTCCCTTGGGATAGATACTGGAGTCTAGTTTATCAGTATTTTTTGCCTAATGTCAACTTGAAATGAAGTCAAGCAGAATAAAGGGAGGAAAATCAGGGAGCTAGCTCATTAGGAATGAAAATTTAATAGACCTCTTGCAAAAATAATTAGGACGGGCAAGATGCCCATCCCACAATTTTTTTTTTCTTGTGGAATGGGCATCTTGCCCGTTCCATAATTTGATTAAAAGGATTTTTGCAAGAGGTCTAATATAACAAATTTCGTAGCCCGCGAACAGCTAACCGTTAACAGTTAACCGAATTCGGTTAACCGTTAACAGTTAACCGAATTCACTTAACCGAATTCATTCTGGCTTTCAAGGCATCTCGCGCTTGTTCTCGATCGTCAAAATGGACTTTTTCGGTGCCCAAAATCTGATAATCTTCGTGTCCCTTTCCTGCAATCAGCACGCCATCTCCCGGTTTAGCATCCATAATAGCAGTGCGAATTGCAGCGGCTCGATCGCACATCACGACCGGCTTTACTGCGGCGGGAATTCCTGCTAAAACATCCTCCAAAATGCGATCGGGATTTTCAGTGCGCGGATTGTCGGAAGTAACAACAGCTAAATCGGCCAATTCTGCAACGATTTTACCCATAATTGGGCGCTTAGTGCGATCGCGATCGCCACCGCAGCCAAACACGCAAATCATCTGACCCGGAATAAACGGCCGCGACGCCTTCAACAAGTTCTCCAAACTGTCGGGAGTGTGCGCGTAATCGACAATAACGCTAATATCTTGGTCGGCACTAATTTGCACTCGTTCCATCCGTCCCGGTACTCCCGAAAACTGAGATAATTTCTCCACAATTGCGGACAAATCTAAACCCAATTCTAAAACAGCACCGACAGCAGCCAACATATTTGATAAATTGAACTGACCGACTAAAGGCAAAGAAAAAGCTGTTTCACCCTTGGGAGTGTGCAGCATTCCCTTAACTCCATTGGGTTGATACTCCAAATCAAAAGCATACAAATCTGCCGTTTTTAGCACAGTGCTGTAACTCCAAACTCGGTCAGATTTGAGGGTTTCAAATATGCGCTGTCCGTAGGGATCGTCAATATTAATTACAGCGCGATTCTTGAGGTAATGCGAACCAAACAAAAGCGATTTAGCCTCAAAATAATCTTCCATATCGCGGTGATAATCGAGATGGTCTTGAGTCAAATTTGTAAAGACAGCAACTTCAAAACTACACCCCAAAACTCGCTGCTGCGCTAAAGCGTGGGAACTGACTTCCATCACGCCGTGTTTGCATCCGGCTGCTACAGCTTCTGATAATTGTTTTTGCAGGTCAACCGCAAAAGGTGTGGTGTAAAGTGCAGTTTGTTGGAAGCCGGGCCAGCGAGTGTAAAGCGTGCCAAAAATTGCCGCCGGCAACTGCATTTCATTGAGCAAAAATTCGATTAAATGAGTTGTTGTAGTTTTGCCGTTTGTGCCGGTAACGCCGACAAGTTTTAATTTGCTAGCTGGATTGCCGTAAAATGCGGTTGCTATTTGACCGCAAACTTGAGCCATATCGGCTGCTGCGATGACGCAGGGAACCTCTTCTAGCCCCTTGCTAAGGGGGGGTTGGGGGGGTGTTTTCTCGGCTGCTTGGGTGGAAATTATGGCGGCAACTGCACCAGATTCGATCGCACTTTGCCAAAAATCTCCCCCATCTACCCGAGTTCCCGGCATTCCCAAAAACAAATCGCCCGCCTGACAAGCGTGGGAATTAGTAGATAAACCCTTGACTTCGGCATCGAGGGCGGGATGTTTGGCATCAAAGGAAATGCTAGGAACTGCTGCTAATAATTCTCTCAATTTCATCTGAAAAACTCCTCACTTGGATGTCTTGAATCTATTCTGACTCATCGGTTTGCCAATATTTCTGTAACAATTGTTCCAATTGGGCTACACTACAGCGGGGAGAAGGACGGGGTAACAGTTGTTCAGCGGAGAATGCAGCTTCGCCAGCAGAACTTATTGGCTGAGGCTGTACTTTAAACAAAACTGGAACTTCGTACTGATAAGCTTGAAACCAGTCATCGCGTTCAGTAATATCTCTAACTTCGAGTTGAAACTTGAAGCTTTCAATCTGTTCGAGTTTTTCTTGCAACCCTTCGCACAAGTGGCATCCGGGTTTGCCGTACAAAATCAATCGCATCATAAGAGTACAATTAAACTCGATCTTAAATTCTCGAACGTGCGATCGCAAATTGGCGAACCCAACGCGAGTAAGACGCAACTCATACCAATTTAATGTGAAGTTGCACATATCTCGATCCCCCTAAATCCCCCTGGTTGTAGGGGGACTTTGAGAAGAATCTTGTCCCCCCCTTATTAAGCTATGCTTTATAAACATCTTTCTTAACAAAAAGTTTGACAAAAATCAACGTCTGTGCTATCACAGGAGCGGGTG